>JAGXRH010000199.1 GCA_018335975.1 Ignavibacteriales bacterium | reverse complement strand
AAGTGTTGGTGATTGAAGACGGACCAACACTGACACACGGCGAAATGAAATTTGGCGCGGGAGTTTTGGCGGCGCAAAAATTTGGCGCAAGCGAAATTATTGACCCGCGACCGTATGCTGTTGCTTCGATTGCAGAAACATTTCAAAAATATCCCGGCATCGGTATTCTTCTTCCTGCGATGGGATATGGAGAAAAGCAACTCAAAGATTTGGAAAAAACAATTAACAAAGTTCCGTGCGATGCTGTGATTATCGGAACGCCGATTGATTTGAGCCGCATTATTAAAATAGAAAAACCATCAACGCGCGTGCGCTACGATTTGGAAGAAATTACAAAACCGAATCTTGCGGAGATTTTGAAAAATTTTTTTGAGAAAACTAAGTGAACCTAAGTGTTCTTCGTGCCTTAGTGGTTTTATTTTTTACCACTGAGGCACTGAGTTCACGTAGAAGCACTAAGAAGAAAAATGAAATCAATTCGCTTTCACGAATTCGGTAATGCTGATGTTCTTCGTTTTGAAGAAGCGCCAAAGCCAACTATCAATGACAACGAAGTTCTCATTCAACTCAAAGCCGCATCACTCAATCATCTTGATATTTGGGTAAGAAGCGGAACACGCGAACGCAATACGCCACTTCCGCATATTCCCGGCAGCGATGGTGCAGGAATAGTTGCAGAAGTTGGAAAGCAGGTATCTGTCCCTTTGGGAAATGTTGCAAGCGTAAAAGTCGGCGAGCGAGTTTTAATTTCGCCGGGATTAAGTTGCGGTGAGTGTAGTTATTGCAAACAGCAACGAGAAAATTTGTGTTCGCAATACAGAGTTTTAGGAACGCGAGAAAGCGGAACGTACGCTGAGTTTGTACAACTTCCCGCGAGAAATGTTTTTCCGATTCCCGAAAAAATAAATTTCAATGAAGCCGCCGCATTTCCGCTTGTGTTTTTAACTGCGTATCATATGCTCATCACTCTTGCGCAATTGCAAGAAGGAGAAACGGTTCTTATTCACGGAGCGGGCAGCGGTGTTGGAATAGCGGCGATTCAAATTGCAAAACTGTTCAACGCAAAAATAATTACCACTGCGGGAAGCGATGAAAAATTACAACAAGCAAAAAATCTCGGCGCGGACGAAGTGATAAATTACAACGAGAAAAATTTTTCCGATGAAGTAAAACGCATCACGGATAGAAAAGGAGTTGACGTAGTGTTTGAACATATCGGAGGCGACGTGTTTGAAAAAAGTATTTTTCTTTTGCGCAAAGGCGGGCGGCTTGTTACGTGCGGCGCAACGAAGGGTTACGAAGCGAAACTCGATTTGCGGTATTTGTATTCGCGTCATTTAACATTGCTTGGTTCGTTTATGGGAACAAGCAACGATTTGAAATCTGTTCTCGCGTTACTTGCAGAAGGGAAACTGAAACCGATTATTGATTCTGTTTTTCCATTAGCAAAAGCCGCAGACGCGCAACGGAGAATGGAAGAACGAAAACAGTTTGGGAAAATTATTTTAGAAATTTAATTTTAGGATTAGAGCGATGTCTAATATTCAGAAATACAACAGCAGCTTAACGAAATATGATGATGAATCTAAGGGTTTTTTTGCAACAATATTTAGTAGAATAAGCTCTTGGTGGAATAATTTTACCGGGAGAACTTCGAGTGAACAAGCAGTTATTTCTGTCGCGCAATTACGAAATGAATTACGAGACCTTTTTGATAATGACGGGGTTTTGTTCAAGGCATTTGAAAAATACAATCAGGAAATTGAACTCTTAAAGATGGATATTCAGAAAATAAAAGAGTATCTAAAAAAGCAACATAAAGAGAAAGTTGATACAAATAAAATTTACGAGATGGAACAGAAGGTTGCTGATATTTCCAGAAAAATTGAGAACAAAATAAATCCGAGCGATATTGAATTAAAGAAATTAGTTGAGAACCAATTGGTAGAATTAACAAATCTCTTACAAACCGATATTCAAAAACATTTTAACAGAAGTCAAAACGAGATTCATAAAATTGAGTCTGACTTTCGAGTTGAAAATGAAAAATTTGAAAAAAAAATAGAGGAAGCAAAAAGGCTCGTCGAATATTTACATAAAAATTTTGAAAACCAAACTCGTGAACTCACAGAAAACGCGTCGAATCTTCAAGAAAAGGTAAACTCCTTGGCTAAACAAGTTAAGACAACCGATGATTGGTTGAAAAAGGAAATTGAGAATAATAAAAAGGAAAATGAAGGTCATTTAGATTCAATAAAATATCAAGTCGCTGAAAGTTTCCGGCTATTGTTAACAAAGATGCAAGAATATGATTATCAACAACAGCTTATCACATTCTCGAGTTTAACGGGTATTATGTTAGTAAATTTAATAATCTTTTATTTCGAAATATTAAATTCAGTACTAAAAAATTTTTTAATATTGAACTCGACATTATTAATTATTCTACTCATTATTATACGATTAAAACATAGGAAAATGCACAATGATAAGTAAAACAGAATTTCTCAATGAGTTACTTGGTGGTAGATTAACTGTAAACCTGAAAGCAAAAGTAACTAAAGAAGATAAAATAGACGCGGCAACTTTAGGAGCGACACCAATCATTGAGAGAATTCTTCAAGGTAATATAACCGATGAAGATTTTGACCCCAATATTATACGCGCGTTTCACCTTCAATACCCTCACAAAGGTTCGTTTGTGGAAAGTGTAAAGGAACATGCTGATAATCAAATGGAATTACAAGGATTATTAAATGGAGTCAAGGGAAAACTTTTTGAATTAGAAACTGTAAACTATTTAAATGACGGACATTTAGCCGAAGGGTTTTCTGCACATCTTGCAAGCAGCCCTACTCAAGAAGGATATGACATCGAAATTCTTGATAATAAAACAAACAATATTGTTGAAAAGATACAGGTAAAGGCAACTGACCATATTGATTATATTCAAGACACTTTCCAAGAGAATCCAGATATTCCAATTATCACAACGACTGAAATAACCCAGCAAATAAGAGAGGGCGATTCGCTTGGTCCTATTTTTGATATAGGTATATCTGATTTATCGCTTGAAAACCGACTTGATGAGATCGTACACATTATTCAATCCGACCACATCGAACTTATTTTTCCAATTCCATCAATAGGAATCATTGCCCTGTCGGGTATTTCTGGTGTATTGAACGGTGAAGACAATAATGTAATACTAAATAGAACGATTGAACGAACTACTAAATCTGTGGTTTCTTATTATACCGGAAAATTATTCACATTCTTATCTGGTATTCCAGCCGCTGGGATAATTGCGTCAGTTGGAACAAGATTACTTTTCGGAAAAATAAATTTTGAGAGAAAAAAAATTGAATTTTATGATAACATCATAAATGAATCACAAACCAGAGTTAATGAAATGAAATGGAGGAATGAGAAAATGAGGAGTTATCTCAATGAATAATAATTTTTTCTTAAAGAGAAAATAAAATATTCAAGTTTATAATGATAGAAGATAATACAAACTGGACACCATTACCTGATGATAATCTTCTCGGATTAAGCGACAAGAATCTTATCAATGAGTATGAAGCAAAGGGAATTGCTGCAGCAGAATTTTTCGTTATCCAACTCGATACCGAGGCAATAATAACATCATCATTGATTCTCGAAATTCATAACATTGCTTTTCGAGAACTATACGATTGGGCTGGTAAATGGAGAACAACGCGCATTATTGTTGGACAACTTGAACCGCCGGAGCCGATGCAAGTTCCGCAATTGATGTATCAATTTATTGACAATCTGAATTACAAAATCAAAACAGCGAAAGATAAAAACGACCATATTGATTGCCTTGTTTATGCTCATTATGAGTTTGTAAGAATTCATCCTTTCAATAATGGCAACGGAAGAACGGGGAGAATATTGATGAATCTTGTAGCGCTCAAATTTGGTTATCAACCGCTTGAATTGTATTATCGCGAGGGAGACAGCAGAAAAATTTACATTAGCGCGATGAAATCTGCCGACAATGGCGATTTTGAACCGTTACGAAATCTAATTGCTAAAGAATTGCTTCCCTTTTAGTTCGTGTTCATTCAACAACGACAAAACAATTTCGTGAACTTTCGGCTTTGCAACTTTCTGATTTTCCAATTCCATCGTGGAGAACACGGTATCGGTAAGAACTTGCGCTAAAAATTTTTTCTCTTGTAACTGTGGATATTTTTCGTAGAATTTCATTGCGGGCAAATATACAAACTTTTATTACGAACGTTTTCAAAAATAGAAAATGAACCTCTTAAAAAACTTTCTCCTTTTTTGTTCCACCAATTCGTGGATGAAAAACTCGCTGCCAAAATATCGTTTCGTGCAGAAAGCAGTAAAAAGATTTATGCCGGGAGAAGATGTTGAATCTGCATTAGTCGAAGCGAATAAATATTCTGCGAACAACATTACAACGGTGCTGACGTGTTTGGGAGAAAATATTTCCGAGTTGAAAGAAGGTGAAAATGTTCGCAACCATTATCTCGAAGTATTGGAAAAAATTTCCTCACAAAGAATTCCTTCAGAAATTTCCATAAAACTTACACAACTTGGATTTGATATGAACGAAGAAACAACGTTGCAAAATGTTCGCGCATTGTGTTTGAAAGCGAAAGAGAAAAATAATTTTGTGTGGATTGATATTGAAAGTTCTCCGTACGTTACACGAACAGTAAATTTTTACAAAGCAATTCACGGTGAATTTGAAAATGTCGGTTTGTGTTTGCAAGCGTATTTGTATCGTACGAAAGATGATTTGGAAAATTTACTTTCGATTTCTCCTTCGATTCGTTTAGTGAAAGGAGCGTATAAAGAATCTTCCGATGTTGCGTTTCCCAATAAAAGCGATGTTGATAAAAATTTTGTATTGCTCTCTGAAATGTTATTGAAAGTCCGAATGGATTCCTTTGGAACGATTCCCAATAGTGTGCAACGAATCGGAATCGGAACGCACGATGAAACAATTCACGAGTATATAAAAATGTTTGCAAAGAAAAATAATATTCCGAATGATGCGTTTGAATTTCAAATGTTGTACGGAATAAAAAATAATGTTCAAATGAAATTAGCAAATGAAGGTTACAAAGTTCGCGCGTTGATTAGTTACGGTTCGTATTGGTTTCCGTGGTATATGCGGCGACTTGCAGAACGTCCGGCGAATGTTTGGTTCGTGGTTAAAAGTATGATTAGTTAATGTCATTCCGAGCGAAGCGAGGAATCTTCTAAAACTTTGCACGATGTTCTATGATGGAAACGGAACCGTTAAATAGATTCCTCACTTCACTTCGTTCCGTTCGGAATGACACGAGCCTTTTATTAAAAGACAAAATGAAAAAACTACACGGTGTAATTCCTCCCATTGCAACTCCATTTATCAATCAAGAACTTGCGGTTGATAAACTGAAAGAAAATATTCAGAAGTTACTGCAAACAGACCTTGCTGGAATTCTTGTACTCGGTTCGAACGGTGAATCGGTAATGCTGAATGAAAAAGAAAAACTGCAAGTTGTTGAAGCGGCAAGAGAAGTTGTTCCAGCAAATAAAATTTTACTTGTTGGCGCGGGAAACGATTCAACGAAAGAAACGATTTCCTTCATCAACAAAATTTCCAAAATGGGAATTGAGTACGCGCTTGTTATTACGCCATCGTTTTATAAATCATCAATGACATCGGAAGTTTTTTACAAACATTATTCCGAAGTTGCGGAACATTCGAAAGCGAAAGTTTTGATGTACAATGTTCCAGCAAATACAGGAGTAAATATTTCTTCGGAAACCGTAGCGAAACTTTCTGAACACCCGAATATTGGGGGAATGAAAGATAGTTCGGGAAATATGCAGCAATTCGCGGAAATTATTTCTTCAACGTCAAAAGATTTTTCTTTCTTTGTGGGAAATGCGCCGACATTTTTTACTGCGCTTTCACTCGGAGCGTGTGGAGGAATTCTCGCTGTTGCAAATGTTCTTCCGAATGAATGTGTTTACATTCAAAAATTATTTGACGAAGGAAAATTGGAAGAAGCAAAAGAGTTGCAACTCAAAATTATTCCTCTTGCAAAAGCAGTTACAACGAAATATGGAATTTCGGGATTGAAATTTGCAATGGATTGCGTGGGATATTATGGAGGAGAAGCGAGATTGCCTTTACTTCCATTGAAGGAAGGGGAGAAAGAAGAGATTAGAAAAATGGTGAAAGAGTTTATTTAGTAAATTTCTAACACACCGTAATCTTCGGAATCTAATAGATATTGAATGTCGGGTTTGTGCTTGCGAAGAATTTCTGCGACTTGATTTGTATGTTGATTTCCCATTCGCAGTAAAATAATTTTTGGAGGAAATCCTTTTTGCAACAGCAATTCCAAATAGTCGTCGTCGTTTGTCGTTATGATAAAATTGTTTTTCTTTGCCCAATTCCATATTTCTACATCGGAAGCAGGAATTAATAAACCAATTTGTTCAACGTGTAAACATTGAGGAAAAACATCATTCAGTGCTTTAACCAAACGCCACGAAAGATTAGCGTCGAAGAGAAGTTTCACTATGCGGCGACAAGTTTGGTTACAGATTCACGTTGTGCCGCAAAAGTAAGTGCGGCTAAAATGTGTTCTCGTTGAATACCAGGAAAATCCTCCATAATTTCCTCAAATGACATTCCCGATGCAAGCCATTGCAAAATATCAACAACAGCGATGCGTGTTTCTTTAATGCACGGTTTTCCAAAACGAATATTCGGATTGATGCTGATGTATTCGAGATAGTTTTCCATAGTGTTATATATTATGTTCAAAAATTTCGGAAAGAATATACATACTTCCCTTTGAAATTATTTTTCCAACAAATGCAAAATAAAAAATACTTTATGCCAATAACAAAACTACAATTGAAAGGGCGAGATTTTCTTTCCGTCCTCGATTTCTCGACAGAAGAAATCTACAAAATATTTTCACTCACAAAAGCGATGAAGAAAAACCCGAAAGCGTATCGAAAAAAACTCGATGGAAAAATGATGATGCTCATTTTCGAAAAGCCATCACTTCGCACGCACGTTACGTTTGATGTGGGAATTAAACAGCTCGGCGGTGATTCGCTGTTTTATGCTTCATCAGAAAAAAACAGAATCGGCGTTCGTGAATCGTTTTACGATGTTGCAAAAAATCTTGAACGAATGGTGAACGGAATTATGATTCGCACGTTTGCACATAATGTTTGCACACAACTTGCTGAACATGCAAACATTCCTATCATCAATGGCTTAACGGATTTGGAACATCCGTGTCAAGCGATGGCGGATTATTTTACAATTTCTGAATTCAAAAAAGATTTGTCAAAAACAAAACTTGCGTTTGTCGGCGATGGAAATAATGTTGCACATTCATTGATGTTGCTCGCGGCGAGACTTGGTTCAACGTTTGCGCTTGCTATGCCGAAAGGTTATGAGCCGAATGCTGATATTGTTTCAAAAGCCAAAGAGACGGCAAAGAAAACCGGCGCGAAAATTATTATTACCAATGATGCAATCGAAGCTGTAATAAATGCCGATGCAATTTACACTGATGTTTGGGCAAGTATGGGACAGGAAAGTGAATCTGCGGAGCGAAAAAAAATATTCCAGCCGTATCAGGTGAATGCGAAGTTAGTGAAGAATGCAAAGAGCGACTATCTTTTTATGCATTGTCTTCCTGCGCATCGCAATGATGAAGTTACTGATGACGTAATTGATTCAAAGAATTCCGTAGTATTTCAGGAAGCGGAAAATCGGTTACACGTGCAGAAGGCGATTATGTTTGAACTATTGAGAGATTAGCAATTAGCGGTCAGCAATCAGCATTTAGTAAAAGTATTTGTTCCTTAAAACGTACCTACAATTTAATATACTATGAAAGATTTTCGAGATTTAAAAGTTTGGAAAAAATCTCATTTGCTCACTCTTGAGATTTATAAAGTAACATCTACTTTTCCCAAAGAAGAGATTTATGGAATTACCAGTCAGATGCGTCGTTCTTCCAGTTCAATTCCAACAAATATAGCGGAAGGTTGTGGAAGAGGCAGCGATGCAGAGTTCGTGCGGTTTTTATTTATTGCAATGGGTTCTGCAAATGAACTTGATTACCAACTACTTCTCGCTCGTGATTTAAAATTTCTAAACGAAGAAGCATATTTAAACCTTTACGCTGAAGTTGTTGAAATAAAAAAGATGCTTTCTTCATTGATAAACAAAATAAAATCAGATAATTAACAGAAGCAGTTAGCCGTTCGCAATTAGCATGCAGTAGTTGGAAGACTGCTAAACGCTGAGTGCTGGCTGCTGAATGCTGAATGCTATGAATAAATTAGCCCTCGTCGCCATTGGCGGCAACTCGATGATTCGTTCCGGACAACAGGGAACGATTGATGAACAACGCGCAAACATTGAACAAACGTGCGAACATCTTTCCGAAATATTGAAACTCGGTTTTCGATTAGTGATTACGCACGGCAATGGTCCGCAGGTGGGAAATCAATTATTACGTGTTGAAGCGGGAGAAAAATATTCCAAGGTTTCCCCGGAACCGCTTGATGTGTGCGGCGCGGATACACAGGGAATGCTCGGGTATTTGTTGCAGCAATCAATGAACAATGTTCTGATGAAAAAAAAACTTCATTACAATGTTTGCACGATTGTTACGCAATGTGTTGTTGAAGAAAATGACCCGGGATTCTGGTATCCCTCGAAACCAATTGGTCCGTTTTATTCCAAAGAAGATTCGGATAAAAAAATAGAAACACAGCATTGGGTAATGAAAGAAGATGCGGGGCGCGGTTATCGCCGATTAGTTGCGTCGCCGAAACCAATTGAAATTGTCGAGGAAGAAATTATTCACACACTTGTAGAAAAAAATTATATCGTCATTACCGTTGGCGGTGGAGGAATTCCCGTTGTGCGAAAGAATGGCAAACTCGTTGGCGTTGAAGCGGTGATTGATAAAGACAGGGCATCAGCATTCCTTGCGCAGAAATTGAAGGCGGATTATTTTATTATTTCCACGGATGCGGATAAAGTTTGTTTGAATTATAAAAAGCCAAATCAAGTTATGCTCGATAAACTTTCACTCGCGGAAGCGAAGCAACATTTAAAAGATGGACAATTTCCTCCGGGAAATATGGGACCGAAAATTGAAGCGGTGATTGATTTCCTTTCCAGCGGCGGACACGAAGCAATTATTACTTCTCCTGATAACATCTTACGTGCTGTGAAAGGAGAAGGAGGAACGCACGTTACGAATAATTAGGAATGAACAATGGAAATCTCTGAAAAATTGGTAGGACAGACATTCTTGTCTGTCAGAAATATAGAAGTTGAAGAAAAAGCAACAGACAGGAATGTCTGTTCCACTAAGTATAAGATTTTTTTAGAAGCTTCCAATGAAGAAAGAAAGTAAAACCTCTTGCGTGAAAGATTAGTTCTTCCGGATGTACTCAAAGGTGTTGCTGTTCTCTTGATGATTCAAGTTCACGTGACTGAATTATTCAGTACGAACGAAGTCTTTAACGGTTCAATTGGAGTTGTATCATTGTTTCTAGGCGGTCCTCCTGCTGCACCGGTGTTTTTAGCAGTGATGGGATATTTTGTTGCGGCATCAGAAAAATCCCGAACAGCATTATTATTACGCGGTACAAAACTTTTTTTCGGAGGATTACTGCTCAATCTCGGATTAAACGCTCATCTTCTCTTTCACATTTATAAAAACGAAATCACTCTCAATCCGTTTCACTATATATTCGGTATTGATATTTTACTGATAGCAGGATTCAGTATTATACTTCTTGCACTGATGAAACAAATATTACAACGGCATTATCTTTTCTCTTTCTTCCTTGCGGTGTTCATCGTTTTTCTTTCGCAAATATTTTTCAATCTCTTAGAATCAATGGAAACTTTTTGGGATTACGCGACTGCTTTCCTTGGGGGAAAATTTTCGTGGTCATATTTTCCGTTGTTCCCTTGGTTTGCATATTCGCTCGTTGGTTTTGGTTTTCATTCGCTTCTAACACAAACAAGTTTGAAAGAAAAAATGAGTGGTAAAAATATTATTATCGCATTATTTCTTTGGCTGTTATTTTTTGTCTTTACAATATCGTACGCTTCCGAAATCACCCACAGACTAAAATTATATTACCATCACGATATTATCTTTTTCGCTTGGACAATAATTTTCCTTTCCGGCTATGTGTTGTTCTTTTATGTTATTGCGAAAAGTTTCCCTACTTCAACAATGATTTCTTTTTCGAAATGGGTGGGAAACAACGTTACCCCTTTTTACGTTTTCCAATGGCTCCTTATTGGAAATATAGCAACGGAAATTTATAAGACAGAGAATGATCTGCACTCGCTATTGTGGTTTATCTCGATTCTCACCGTAACATCTTTGCTTGTTCTGTTTTGGAATTCTGCAACAGGGAAATTGATCTACGTAAAGAAATAAAGATGTCAACATATTTTAGGAGATTCATTTTTTAAAACTAAAAATCCCACGTCCTTACCAAGCGCGCGGGATTTTTTATTGAATCAATTTTGAAAATTGTGTTACGATTAAAACCGGTGACCGATAGAGAAGTAAAATAATGTGGGACCGTATTCAACTTTCGATTTCAATACTTTTTTTTCTTGTTTGAAAATAAACTCTTTTCCTAAGGCAAAAGAGGCGGAGCCGATTGGCGTATCGAGTGCAAGTTCTACTCCAGCGCCGTGTTGAAAATTTCTCATCGCTATCGAACGAATCTGGTCGGAGAGCATTCCCAAATCATACCGAACCTTGAAATAGGTATCGAAGAAGATCCGAAACGGAAGAAAATACCGGTACTCCATATTGATGAGAAAAAGTTGCCTTCCGCGCGTGTCGTCCTCCTGCAATCCATAAAACGATTCAAGCCCGCCGAGAGAAAATTTTTCGGAGAGAGGCAGTGTTGCATCGGCAAAACCGAAGGTTATTCTCGGACGCAGCGTATGGGAACGAAAGAGCGTCCAGAAACTTTGATGCGAGGCGTAGAGTTTTGTGTACGAACGTTCGCTGCCGATTTCTTTCGTCGCAATTTCATACGAACCGTGAAAGCGAATCCCCGACGTTGGAAAAACATAATCGTTTTCGGAATCAATAGCGATGTTGAAACTAATGCTCGAAAGCGTAAAACGTTCAGGAGAAAATCCATTGGCGGTAACTTTACTGATAGTGTTGTCTTCAACACGCCACTCGGCAGTTACATTTCCGAATCGTGCAACTTGTGTTCCGAATAAAAACGTGCCGCCGTATTTAATTTGACGGTACTCACCCGCTACACTTCGGTAGAGTTCGTTCACTTCAGTTGTATCCTGTTTGTAGGTGTACACGTCACGAAATTTGTAATGGGCTTTTATGTTCCCCGTGAAATAGGTATTGAACAACCGGTTGACATTGTACCGGACGCGAAACAACCGGTCACGGAATCCACCTGCAAACGTAAAGCCGAAATCTTGTCCCGCTGAAAAAACATTTGCCTGACGAACATCGAGGAGGAATTGAAAATTACGTTCATTATCGAAACGAAAACCGGTGCGTACCAACTCGCTACTTTTCTCACGGACGTGAATTGCGATAATATTTTTGTGAAATTCTTTTTCCACTTCGATATAAACCTGGTCAAATAAACCGGTGCTCATAATGTTTTGCCTTCCTTCGCGCATATTTTCGATAGTAAAAATGTCTCCTGTTTCAAAAGGAAGTTCGCGAAGAATGACATACGACTGGGTTCTATAATTCCCCACTACTTTCACGGAATCAATGTAACCTTCATCAATGTTGAATAAAAGTTCTCCATCGGAAGAAATTTGAAAAGAATCAATCTCGGCAATCGAGAGCCCCGCGTTCCGGTAATATTTCAAAATTCGCTCTCGTATTATTTTGTGTGTGTGAAGCGTAATTTCTTTTCCAAAAAATTCGTGAAGCATTTTCCGTAACACTGCATCATCGGCAGAGAGTTTTCCCTCAAAACGGAGCGCGCGTAAGAGGGGAAATTGTTTCACGGAAGAGTCTGCTCCTTCTTTCGGTATTATCGCAGATTTTTCCGCCTGTTTTTCGTTAAATAATTTTTGAATGAGCGGGAGGTTTTCTTGTGCGGCTTTTTCTCCCTGCGAAATGAGAAACGGAAGCCGGGAGAAGTCAGAGGAAAGATAATTTCCTAGCGCGGGAGTGATGATGATATTTGCATCCGACAGTTGCTCCTGATTGGAAGTTGCCGTCATTATATTCATAATCTGGTCAGCAGATTCCCACGGAGCGTCCAGTTGTTCGTGTGAACGCAATTCACTGGTGGTATTCACGGCAATGATGATATCACAATTCGTTGCCTGCGCTATATCAACGGGAATATTGGAAATGAGCCCGCCGTCAAGTAATACCATTGAGTCTTTGATGAGCGGAGAAAACATCAACGGAACGGAAATACTTGCGCGGAGCGCTTCGGTGAGTGAGCCCCGTTCCATCACAACACGTTTTCCGGAGATTAAATCGGTAGCAACGGAGCGAAAAGGAATTTTCAGTTTGTCGAAATCCTGTTGGGGATAGTAGAGTGATTGAAGGCAGAGTTCATTCAGGAAATTCGTAATGCGTTGACCGCTGGAAATTCCCGATGGCAAAACCGGTTGAAATCCATCCATCCGGAAAAGCAGAAACCCTTGTTCCTCATCCTGCTTTTGCCCGATGTACAGAAATTGCCTTTCGGTTTCGCCGCTAATGGAAAGCAGTTTATTCCAATCGGTATGGAGTGTAATACTTTCAATTTCTGCGACGGAGTACCCGGAAGCGTATAATCCCCCGACTACGCTTCCCATACTGTTTCCCACAATAAAATCAATGGGAATGTTATTTTGCTCCAGTACGCGTAACGCACCGATTTGGGAAATTCCACGCGCTCCTCCCCCACTCAAAACCAGAGCAACGCGGGGACGAAGGGAATCCTGAGAAAAGAGATATGCGTGAAAACAAAGAACGTTACATAACAAAATCTTAAAAAGAAAATTGATGTACGTCTTCGTTTTCACAGATGTTTTTTTTTCTCGGTGATTTTTTTGTAGTGAAAATTGCGAAAGAGAGTGCTTCGCGACGGCGACAAATTTTGTTACTGTTGCCCGAGAATGATCGGAAGCCCGTCTTTGCCGCTGCCAATGACGATGACTTTCGCGTTGGGCGATTCGGCAATTTTCAGCGTGGCTTCAATCCCTTTCCAGCGAAGAAGTTGCTCGCTGATTCCTGTTGCAACGATTTTTTGGAAATCAGCAATGCCCTGCGCTTCGATACGTTTACGGTCTGCTTCCTGAGTTTCTTTCAACAGAACAAATTGCATTCGCTGGCTGGATTGCTCGGTTTGTAATTTTTCCTCGATAGAGGCAGAAAGTTTTTCAGGCAATATCAATCGTCGCAATGGGATTGATTCGACAATGATGCCGCGCTTTGCAACTAATTTTGCAACGTCCACCGTTATCAATGCGGAGAGACTCTCGCGCGCGGATGTGTATAACGCTTTCGCCTCATACATCGCCGTTACACCACGCACGATGGAACGGAAATTCGGAAGCAAAATAATTTCTTTATAATCTTCGCCGATAGTTTTATACACCTCGGATGCCATTTCAGGGTCGAGGTGATACAAAATACTTGCCTCAAGCCGAACGGTCAATCCCTCCTTTGTTGGAACTTCCAACTCTTCTTTATCTTCCTGCGTTTTAATGGAGAACTTAATAATTGTCGCCAGCGGATTGACAACATTGATGCCTGCTTTCAATGTTTGAGAAGAAACGGTACCAAAGAAATTGACTACGCCCACGTGTCCGGCAGGTACGACCGTAACACATTGCGTAAAAGCAAGAACTAAAGCGGCAAAGCCAACAAGACCGGAAACGGTGGATGGCGTTTTAAATGCTTCATTGTGTTCGCGCTTGAATTTTTTTCGGGCGCTCGCCCAATTAATAAGCGCTACAAAAGCAACGGCTGTGAAAAGAAGAAATAACATAGGAGGTCTCCAAATAAGTGTAATAAAATATATTGATGTAAAAATTCGGGGAAGAAGTTACTCAAAGAACGCTCGAATAAAAAACGCGAGAAATCGTTTTGCATTCAACGCAACATTTTCTACTTTTACCTCAACAAATTATGACAAAACTCTTTCTCATACTCGGTTCTCTTTCTGCATTTACCGGCGTTGCTCTCGGAGCGTTTGCCGCACATTTTCTCAAACAAAAAATTTCTCCGGATATGCTCGCAATCTTTGAAGTTGCCGTTCGGTATCAAATGTATCACGCACTCGGTTTGTTCGGGATAGCACTACTCGACAATCAATTTCAGAATATACAACTTGCCCCAATCGGCTGGCTTTTTATTATAGGCACCATTTTATTTTCCGGAAGTTTATACGCGTTAAGTCTTTCTGGAATGAAATGGTTCGGCGCAATCACTCCACTCGGCGGGTTGTGTTTTCTTGCGGGCTGGCTCTGGCTGGTGTGGCGTGTGTGGAAGTATTAAAAGGATTACGAACAAGCAACATAATTTTTCAATCCACCTATCTATTACCCACAAAAAAATTGCACTACTATGAAATACTTTATTCTCTCTCTTTGCTTTATCATTGAGTTCAGCCAGATTTCCGTTTCACAAATACAAGGCAAACAAAATTCATTTCCTAAAAGGGGGCGTCATGAATTCAAGAAATTTGAGAATCTGGATAACGATTGGTTTATGGCTCAACGGAGTTATCCGAACAACGATATTCCCCGCGGCGCACTTCAACAAATGCGTGTAGAAATGAACGAGCAGTTCGCAAACTCCACCAACAAAACGGGGAACACAAATATGTGGCAACTCGCAGGACCTTCCAACATCGGCGGAAGAATTAATTCGGTATTAATTCACCCGACGAATCAAAACATCCTTTATGGAGCGGCAGCTTCGGGTGGTGTGTGGCGTTCAACAGATTTCGGCGAGACGTGGGATATCATTTTCAACGAAAGTTTTTCCATTGGGACGCTTGCCTTTGAGCCGGGAAATCCGAATATAATTTATGTTGGCACCGGCGAAGCAAATCCTTCGAGCGTTGATACATACCCCGGCAATGGTATATGGCGTTCAACTGATGAAGGTGCAACGTGGACAAATCTCGGACTTGCAGAAACCGGACATATTGGAAAAATAGTTGTCAATCCTTCCAACACCAATACCATCTACGTCGCGGCGTTAGGATTGTATCGTACCAAAACCCAAGACAAGGGAGTATTTAAATCCACAAATCGGGGAAGTTCGTGGAACCGTATTTTATTTGTGAACGATTCGACGGGCGCAACGGATATACTTCTTGACCCGATTGATGCGAACAGAATTCTTGTTGCAACGTGGACATATTCAAGACAATTACGATATGTCTATCGTGGCGGAACGGGCAGCGGTTTGTATCTTTCTACAAATGCCGGTGCAGGATGGAGTCAAATTACCAACGGGTTTCCCAACAATGATGCAAACTTAGGAAGAATTGCACTTGCTGTTGCACCTTCAAATTCTTCCATCGTTTATGCAAATGTTGCCGGTGGGAGCGCTGCATCGCAATGGAGTGGCGTTTACAAAAGCACGGATAGAGGAAGTTCATGGACAAAAACATTTGATGGTATATCTACCGGCGAAAGTCAAGTTTGGTATAATAATATCATTGCCGTCAATCCACGAAATGCGGATTCTGTTTGGGCAGGAGGAACAAATTTTTACCTCTCGACCGATGGTGGATATACATTTACGTACGCAACAATTAATGGCGATTACCATGTTGACCATCACGCACTGGAATTTGCTCCGTGGAATACTGACGTTATGGTTCTCGGAAATGACGGCGGTATTTATATCTCTCCAAACAGTGGAACCGATTGGACAAAATCGTACAATCTTCCCATCACACAATTTTATGCCGGAACTATTTCTCCGCACAATGCATCGCAATTACTCGGCGGAGCGCAGGATAATAACACGATACGAACATATTCAAGTGGTCATGATTCATGGTTTCCCATCTTCGGCGGCGATGGATTTAACTGTCTCATTGATCCGAATGATTCCAATTATGTTTATGTGGAATATCAGAATGGCGGCTTGGTGTATTCCACCGATGGCGGCGCATCATTTAATTACGGAAGAACCGGAATCATTACGAGCGAACCGGTGAACTGGCAAGCGCCCATTGCAATGGATATGCAACACCCGAAAACATTGTACACAGGAACTAACTCCCTGTACCGCACAAAAAATAATATGCAATCGTGGACAAAAATTAGCAGCGACCTCACCTACACACAGCCGAGTTTTTTCAGCACCATTTCTACCATAGATGTTGCTCAAACAGATTCCAATGTTATCTATGTCGGGACGGGAGATGGAAGAGTGTGGGTAACAACAAATGGCGGCACAAATTGGAATGATATCGCGTCATCGCTCCCCTTGCGGTGGGTTTCGCGTGTAACGGTTGACCCAACCAATGCAAATATTGCGTACGTTACTCTTTCCGGTTTTCGTGAATACGATTTTGAAGGACATATTTATCGCACGACAAATTATGGAACAATATGGACAAATATCGGGGCAACGCTTCCCGATGTTCCGTTGAATGATGTAATTGTTGACCCAATGAATACGTCGCAACTTTTTATTGCAAGCGATATAAGTGTACTCTACACGACCAACCTTGGCGAAAGATGGTTACAACTTGGCAATAATCTTCCCGCCGTTCCTGTCCACGATTTATCGCTCCATTCAACCTCAAGAACTCTTGCAGCATTTACCCACGGACGTTCAGTTTGGACCGTTGATGTAACAAATCTTGTATTGCCTCCGCCTGTTGTAAATTCAACCTCGCCTGTGCAAAACGCATTGAGCAGTTCCAAAGCCGCAAATATAACTGCAACATTTAACGTTGCGATGAATACGACCAGATTCACTGCAAATAACATTTTAGTATATGGTATGCAAAGTGGAAAACACAATGGCACGATAACATTGCAAGGCGATACTGCATTTACGTTTAATCCAACAGATGATTTTGTTGCGGGAGAAATCGTAAATGTTTCTCTCACAAATAATATCACCAATGCAACCGGCGATAGTTTAACAAATGGATACCATTGGAGTTTTACGATTGAAACTTCATTTAGTTCGGGTACATTTTATTCACGCACAGATTATCCGACGGGACCAACTCCCTATGGCGTATTTTCTTACGACATTGATAACGATTCCGATTGTGATATCGTAACCGCAAATGTGGAAGAATCGTATGTCTCCGTTTTAAGGAACGATGGTTCTGGGTCGTTTGGACTCGCAGAAATATATTTTACCGACGATTATGTTCTGTCAGTTTTTGTGAGTGATGTTGATAATGATGGGGATGGGGATATTATTTCAACAAGCGCATTTTCTGATAATGTCACTGTGTATTTTAATGATGGCTTTGGGATATTTAGTGGAAGAGCAGACTACCCAACAGATGATTTTCCCGTTTCCGTTTTCGTTTATGACCTCAATGGCGATGGCGACGGCGATATTGTTTCAGCAAATAACGATTCTTATACTGTTTCCATCTTAATGAATCATGGAAATGGAACGTTTTCGCCACGAGTAGATTATGCCGCCGGAATTTCTCCCAATTCTATTTTTATAAGTGATATTGATAGCGATAGTGATGGTGATATTATTATTGCTTGCAGCGCTATAAGCGTTGTTTCCGTGATGAAAAACAATGGTGACGGAACATTTGCTACGAGAATTGAATACCCATCAAATGGTCGTCCCATTTCGGTTTTTGTAAGTGACATCGATGGTGATGGTGATGGCGATATTATTGCTCCAAATCAAAATACCAACGATGTTTCTGTTCTCAAAAATAACGGAGATGGAACTTTTCAATCTAATGTAAATTATTTTGCTGGAGCGGCTCCTAATTACATCTACGTTGGTGATTTTGACGGTGATAAAGATGAAGATATCGCGGTTTCGAACCAAGATACCAATACCATTTCTATACTTTTCAATAATGGAAATGGAACGTTTCAAGCGAAAACCGTATATGAAATTGGGTATGGTCCTCGCGGAATAACCGGAGGCGACGTGGATAATGATGGCGATCTCGATTTAATTGTCGGCAATTACTACGAAGACTATATATCTGTCTTAACTAATGCTGCTGCCCATTCCTTTTTTATTTCTTCAACTGATGTAGATTTTGGAACCGTTTGCGTTGGTAGTAGTAACACAAAAAATGTAATTGTTTTCAATCGAGGAGTCGAACCACTTCATATCGACTCTATTAATATACCGATACCTCAATTGAGCGTTTCTCCACCGAATGCAACAATTCCTCCCGGAGATAGTTTAAATTTCCTCTTGACATATACACCAACTAATGCAGTTGAAGATAGTTTTTACGTTGAGTTTAATCACAACTTAGCATACTCTCCCAAGATTACTACAGTGAAAGTAAAAGGGGGGTTATCGTTTAAAATCATCGCAGTATCCGGCACGAATGGGGCGATTTTCCCATCTGGCTTAGTAAGTACAAATTGTGGCACAAACCGTCAATTTATCATCACGCCTGATAGCGGCTATCAGGTTGATTCAGTGTTAGTTAATGGTCTGAAGGTAGATTCGACTTCAAGTTACACATTCGAAAATGTTTTATCACACCAGAGTATCGAAGCTACTTTCAAGGTCAAGGAATTTACATTAACAGTCTCCGCAATTGGCGAAGGAACTATCTCCCCTTCTGGTCAGATTATCGCACAAATGGGGCAAGATGTAACGTTCACCGTTTCTCCAAACTCATCGTGTTACAAAATTGCGATGGTTACAGTGGACGAGGATTCAGTCGCATCATCATCACTCTTTACATTGAATAATATTTTGGCTGAACATACCATTGTCGCGTACTTTACTTTGAAGAACTTTACTGTTACTGCGTTAACTTCTGAAAATGGTCGGATTTTACCTCCCGGGACTTCGAACATCTTCTGTGGTGACAGCATTGTGTATTCAATAATCCCAGACTCTGGTTACAGAATCGTGGATGTTGTCATTGATGGTGAATCTTCTGTCGGCGTTGTAAGTTCGTACACGTTTAAGAATGTATCAAGTGCGCATATTATTTCTGCGTCATTTACATTCCGAAATGATGTTCCTTTCGTAAGCACATTCGCTGATTCCATCGAGAAAAATCGTTCGAAAACAATTACACTCACCGGGCAAGACCCCGAAGGAGGAAGCGTAACATTTTTCCTTGATGACCAACCGCTCAACGGAACTATCAGAAGTTTCAACTCAACAACCGGAGAAGTTCTCTACCGTCCCGATTATGCGTTTGTCGGGCTGGATTCGTTTTCATTTTACTGTCGCGATTCGCTGAATGCAATCAGTAACACCGCGTGGCGTGT
>JAGXRH010000198.1 GCA_018335975.1 Ignavibacteriales bacterium | reverse complement strand
CGCCGCTTGCCATTGGTCCCCGCCACACCACTGCTTGCATCGGGTCAACAAGAAATCCGATAGACATTACTTTCACTCCGTAATTTTCGAGCGGAATGAGTTTTTGATTTTGTAATGAAGGTCGTCCGGTAATTCCCATCATCAACGGAATGCTCGGTCCGTAAATATCCGCATCGAGCAAACCAACGCGCGCTCCTTCCTGTGCCAAAGCGACTGCGAGATTAACAGCAACAGTTGATTTTCCAACGCCCCCTTTTCCGCTTGCAACGGCAATAGTATTTTTTACAAACGGCAGAATTTCGGTCGGTTGTTTCATTCCGCTGCTGCGCACATTCGACGTCATTTCGATAGTGATATTCCCCACCGAGGGAATTGCCGCACGAATTGCCTGCTCCGATTGCGCTTTCAGTTCGTCACGAACGGGACACGCAGGAGTAGTAAGTTCAACCTTAAAATTAATGTCGGAATTTTTAATTTCAATATCTTTTACAAATCCGAGCGAAACGATATCGCGATGCAAATCGGGGTCGCGCACAACACGCAACGCAGTTAATATTTGTTCTTCGGAAAGAGAATTTGATTTGGTAAACAGACCCATAGTGATTGTATTTAAAATTTTAGGGCAAAAAGTACGCAAAAGGATTACAACGGAAAAGCGCAACTCTTTGATAGCCCTTGTTCTTTTTCGTATTTTTTCGTCGCAAAATTTTTATTCACTCAAAATGTCCGACGTACTCACATATCCCGAAACTGAACTCATTGAAGAAAACGATACCGATGTTCTCACCAAAGAACCGGCAAAGGTAATTCTCTTCAACGACGAAGTACATTCATTTGAAGAAGTCATCGGACAAATCATCAAAGCAATTGGCTGCGATATTCACAAAGCGGAGGCGTTAACGTGGGAAGTTCACTTCAACGGAAAATCAGTTGTCTATTCCGGAGAAATGATTCGCTGTTTGGAAGTGAGCCACGTTCTAGAAGAAATTGCGTTGATGACGCAGATTGAAGTGTGAAAAGTAGTAAAGTAGATGAGTATGTTTGTAGTTGAGAAATTAATTTGATAGTCCATAAAAAAAGAAAACAAAATCTACAAAATCAATACTCACTGCTTTTCAATCTAAAATATAAAATGTAAAATCTAAAATCATTTAATGACTTCACAACAAATCCGACAAAGTTTTTTTGACTTTTTTATTTCGAAGCAACACAAAATTGTTTCGAGCGCAAGCGTTATTCCGCACGATGACCCGACGTTGCTTTTTACCAATGCGGGAATGAATCAATTCAAAGATGTTTTTCTGGGAACGGGAAAACGCGATTACACTCGTTGCGCCGATACGCAAAAATGTATTCGTGTCAGCGGCAAACACAACGACTTGGAAGAAGTTGGGCGCGATACATATCATCACACATTTTTTGAAATGCTCGGCAATTGGTCGTTCGGAGATTATTACAAAAAAGAAGCGATAAGTTGGGCGTGGGAATTACTAACCGAAGTTTGGAAACTTCCGAAAGAACGTTTGTGGGCAACGGTGTATAAAACTGATGACGAAGCAATCGAACTTTGGAAAACCGTAACCGATATTGAACATTCGCACATTCTTCGTTTCGGCGAGAAAGAGAATTTTTGGGAAATGGGAGAAACCGGTCCGTGCGGTCCGTGTACAGAAATTCATTTCGATAACCGTGAAATCATCAACGGTCCAGCCGCAGTCAATGAAGGAACTTCTGAATGTATTGAAGTCTGGAATCTCGTTTTCATTCAAAACAATCGCGGCGTTGATGGAAAACTTTCACTGCTTCCTGCAAAACATGTTGATACGGGAATGGGATTTGAACGCATTTGCGCGGTTCTTCAGAACAAGAAATCGAATTACGATACTGATGTTTTCACGCCGATTATTCAACGAATTGCAGACGTAAGTAAACAAGAATATTTCTTCACTCTCGATACTCAAATCTCGAACCCCAAATCTCAAACTGATGTTGCAATGCGCGTCATCGCTGACCACGTTCGCACGTTAACATTCGCAATCGCTGACGGTGCGATTCCATCGAATGAAGGACGCGGATATGTGTTGCGAAGAATTTTGCGTCGCGCTTCACGTTTCGGAAGAAAATTGGATTTGCACGAACCGTTTATTTTCAAAGTTGTGGAAACGGTTGTGCAGCAAATGGGAAGCGTGTTTCCAGAAATTATAGAAAAACAAAAACACGTTGAACGCGTTATCAAAAGCGAAGAAGAAAGTTTCAATGCAACGCTTGATAGAGGATTGGAAATTTTTGAACACGTCGTCACCGATTTAAAACAATCGAAAGAATTTCCCGGCGAAGAAGCGTTTAAACTCTATGACACATTTGGTTTTCCGCTTGACTTAACCGAGTTAATGTGCGAAGAGCGCGGTTTGAAAGTTGATATTGCGACGTTTATGGAATTGATGGAGGAACAGAGAGAACGTTCACAAGAAAAAAATAAATCCAAATGGATGGGAGGACCTGCTGTTTCTTTTTGGGTTGATGATAACGAAGATGTTGAACAAGCAATGGAAAGAGTTAAAAGTGAAAAATTTAACAAACACGATTTCACTTACGATAAATTAGAAATTGAATATCCAACAATGGATTTTGGTAGGTTGATATATGAAATTAGTACCCAAGAAGAAAAACGATTTGCTACTGGAATTATACTCGAAGAAACTCCATTTTATTGTGAATCAGGAGGACAAATAAGTGATACGGGTTGGGTTGTCATTGCAGATAGTAATGATAACCTTAAAACTTACAGTGTAATTGATATTAAGAAAAAAGATGATAGGACTGTACACATTATAGATATAAACCCAACTGAATCTGATACAAGAGTTAAGTATGTGTCTCGTATATCTGTCGACATTCCCAGACGTTATTCGATTATGCGCAATCACACTGCAACGCATTTGTTTCATTCTGCATTACGAAAAACAATAGGAACACATGCGCATCAATCCGGTTCGCTCGTTGACCCGAATCGTTTGCGATTCGATTTCAATCATTACAACAAACTTTCCGAGAACGAATTACGCGACATCGAAATAATTGTGAATGAAAAAATTCGTGAGAACATTTCGCTTCAACATCATCGCAACATTCCGTTTGATGATGCCAAAAAAATGGGCGCGATGATGTTCTTCGGCGATAAATACGGCGACAAAGTGAACGTTGTGCAGTTCGGCGATTTCAGTTTGGAGTTTTGCGGAGGAACGCACGTGAAAGCAACCGGGGAAATCGGCTTTTTCAAACTGCTGAGCGAAACAAGTATTTCCAGCGGTGTGCGAAGAATCGAAGCAATCACCGGAACAACTGCTGACGATTTTCTTCGCGAACGAATGAACATTCTCGAACGCTCGAAAGATTTACTCAACGTTGATGAAAAACTGATTGCAGAAAAAATTTCTCAACTCATTGAAGAAAAAAAGAAACTCGAAAAAGAGTTGAGCAAATATCGTTTGCTTTCTGCCGGAACAATGCTCGATACGTTTGTAAAAAATGCGCATCAGCAAAACGGCATTTCGATTGTTGCAGAAAAAGTTACCGCAAGTGATAGTGAAGAAATGAAAAATCTTGGTGATATGCTTCGTGAAAAAATGTCCAAAGGACCCATCGGAAAATCCGGCGTTGGCGTTCTCGCTTCTGTGATTGATGAAAAAGTTTCTCTCGTTTGCGTTGTTACTGATGACGTGATAAAAGAGAAAAAATTACAAGCGGGAAAAATTGTCGGCGAACTTGCAAAACAACTTGGCGGTGGTGGCGGGGGCAAACCTCACCTTGCAACGGCGGGAGGAAAAGATGTTGCGAAGTTGGATGAAGTTCTATCTACATTCGCAAAATTTATTCAACAACAATTAGAAAAATAAAATGTCACGCAAAGCCGCGAAGACGCAAACGAAAAAAATCTATTCAACAAAAAAATCAGTTCTCAAAGTTAAAGAACCGACTTTGAATGTTTTCTATTTGCCCCATACAAAATCAGTTGGAGCAATCATTGACCAAATGAATCAGAAAAATGTTCTTACTCGTTCAAGCGATTCTGATTCACAACCTTTTCTCAAAGAACTTGGAATACAAATTGAAGAACATCGTCAATCAATTCAATTCACACCAAACGAAAAAGAAATTGTTCATCGTTGGACGCCTTACATTCAAGGTTTCTCTGCTTCTTTTGTTCAGCGTCAAATAGATATTCACAAACAAGAATATAATCTTACTTCCGGCAAACATTGGATTCTTGACCCATTCGCCGGATCTGGAACGGTGATGATTCAATCAAAGTTTAATGGAATTCCTTCCGTCGGTACAGAATTGAATCCGTTGTTGCATTTCACCGGACAAGTAAAAGGAAATTGTTGGAATTTATCGGGAGTGAAACTTTTAGAAATTGCGAATGTGCTTGTTGATAATAAATACGAGCAAGCACCGGAATTTTTAGAATCAACCGACCATTTCAATGCAAAAGTTTTACGAGAGTTGGAACGTATTCGCGGTGGAATAAAACATTTGGAAACAATTGCTTCGTTATTAAACGGTCATCATACAAATGAAACTGTTTCGTACATCGATTTATTGAAATTAGCATTTTCATCTATTCTTGTTGAATGCAGTAATTTGAAACGAAGTCCATGCCTTGGCTATGATTCTAAAAAGGTTGTAAGTGAAGATACGCCACAAAAATTATTTCAAGCAAAAATTACACAGATTGCACACGATTTAGATTTGATTCGAATCAATTATCCAAAACAAATTGAAACAACTTGTGAAACAGTCCTTGCTAACTCTATGGAGTTTGAACATAGTCAAAAATTCGCATTAGCAATTACTTCGCCGCCGTATATGAATGGATTGGATTACGTTATCAATTACAAAATCGAAATGGCTTGGCTTGATTTCATAAAAAATCATTCGGAAGCAAAAGCGATTAAGGATGAAATGGTTGTGTGCGATAATGTTTCAAAGGGATTAACACGACAATTTGCCAAAGAGAAAAATAAATATCAAGATGATTGGTTGGAATTAATTGTATATAAGATTGAAGAAAACATTGGCGAGCGTGGCAAATATCGACGATTAGATATGCCTTTCATTGTGCATAAATATTTCGATGATATGTATAAAGTTTTTCAGAAAGTAATTCCAACAATTGAAAGCGGCGGAAGATTTATTCTTGTTGTCGGTGATAGTTTAATTACCGATGTGTATTTACCGACTGATTTGCTTCTTGCTCGAATGGGAACAAAACTTGGAATGGAAATCGAACAAATTCAATTAGCAAGAAACCGTCGTTCTGGTCAAGTGCGGACATATAAGTTGAGAGAAACAATAATTACATTGAGAAAGAAATAATATGAGTAATACTACACTTCCTTTTGCATACCAATCATTTCCAGCAGACGAGCGCGGTTTAATTCGTGCAAGAACGGATTCACAACTTCGCTTGCTCGACATTCCAAGAGAAATAATCAAAGATGTAATTGAAGAACATTTTGGAAAACTTACGTTCTCCGGAATTTATCTTTTACTTCATCACGACAAAAAGAAAGTGTATGTTGGTCAAGCAAGTAATTTGAAAGAACGCATTGTCAATCAACACGATAAAGATGATTCAAGTTTAAAAAATTGGCAGCAAGTTGTTTTACTTTTTGACGGAAGGCCTTCAATGTTTTCTGATTTGTCTGATGAATCAGTTCGACTTGAATTAGAACGTTATACAAATTCTCTTTTCATAGAATATGGAAACTACAAAACATCAACAAAAAGTACGCGACAACCGGAAATAAGTTTTACCCAATCCCACTTTGCAGAAAAGTATAAGAAAGAACTCGCGTTTGTTCTATTCAATTTCGGACTTATCAAACAACTTCCCATAGTCCTTGAGAATTTTGAAGATGTTCTTCGCTTTGATGAACTATTGAAAAAATTGAAAACAAAATTTAGGAACATAGAAGCATCAAAGAAAACAATCAATAATGTCGATGGAAAAATTGTAGAACTTCGACCAACTCTTTTTCGAAGCGACAAGGGAAGTAAGAAGAAACAAGGATGGCAAGTTACTATTCGAGGTTCGTTCAAAAGATTAGTTGAGGGAAAAGACGACGGTTACTTTATTTACGCGCGTGGAAGTGGACTAATTTTTTCTTTTAAAGAATTAAAAGAGTTAATTGGCGACAGAACAAAATTTGATACAACGGATATGTATTTCAAATTCACTCCCGATGGAATAATAACTTTATACATTGCTGGAAAAGAAGAAAGTGTAGATGTAACAAAATATAAACTTCCCAATGTAACTGAAATCTAAAATCTTCAATCTAAATTCTAAAATCTATAATACTCAATGGCTCACTTACCACTCACAATTCTCATTCGCGAATCGTTCATTCAAGACGAACTCAAAGCAAGTTCAGAAACGAAACTGAAAATATTAAACGAATGTACTTCGCAAATTTCCAAAGCAATGGATTTGCTTGTGAACGCGCTCAACAATAAAAAGAAAATTCTCCTCTGCGGAAACGGTGGAAGCGCAGCAGATTCGCAACACATTGCAACAGAACTTGTAATTCGTATGTTGCCTCGTGAACGAGCAGCAATTCCCGCAATCGCGCTCACAACGGATTCATCAATTTTAACTGCCGGCGCAAACGATATTGGTTTTGAAAATGTATTCGCGCGTTCCGTTGAAGCGTTGGGAAATGCGGGCGATATTCTCATTGCAATTACCACAAGCGGAAACTCTCCCAACATTTTGAAAGCAATCGAAAAAGCAAAATCAAAAGGAATGGTTACCATCGGACTTCTCGGAAAGGACGGAGGAAAAGCAAAACCACTTTGCGATCATTCTATTGTCGTTCCATCAAACGATACGCAACGTATTCAAGAAGGACATATTACGATTGGACATATTTTGTGTGGATTGATAGAACGGGAAATGTTTGGCGAGATGAAATAAAACATTTTCAAATGCCAATTTGCAATTTTCAATTTAATACGTTGGAAAATATTGGCAATTGAAAATTGAAAATTGAAAATGAACGAAGTTCTCCCCTCCACTCTCTATCTCGTTTCAACTCCCATCGGCAATCTCGAAGATATAACTCTTCGCGCTTTAAAAATTCTTGGTAACGTTGATGCACTCGCTTGCGAAGATACACGCACAACGCAAGTTCTTCTCAACAAATACGAACTCAAACCGAAACGACTTCTCTCCTATTTTGAACAGAACGAACAAAAAAAAATTCCGGAAATAATTCAATTACTGAAAGATGGAAATTCCGTTGCGCTCGTAACAGATGCCGGAACTCCTTCCATTTCCGATCCGGGATTTCGCTTAGTTCGCGCGGCTATTGAAGAAGGAATTTCAGTTGTTCCGATTCCCGGAGTGAGTGCTGTAATTACAGCATTATCTGCAAGCGGATTACCAACAAATGCGTTTGTGTTTGAAGGATTTCTTCCGGTAAAAAAAGGAAGGAAAACACGATTGGAATTTTTGAAAGAAGAAACGCGCACCATTATTTTTTACGAATCACCGTACAGAGTTTTACGAACACTCAACGATTTAAAAGAAGTTTTCGGTGAACGCGAAGTTGTCATAGCGAGAGAACTCACGAAAAAGTTTGAAGAATTTCTTCGCGGAAATTTTTCAGAAGTGATTGAACAACTTTCCAAGAAAAAAATTCTCGGCGAATTTGTGGTAATGGTGAAAGGAAAAGAATGAATTCCCTTTCTCCCTAAGCGAAAAATATTTTTTCTTTCTCCTCCCGATTGGGTGTTTAATTTTACCTCCTTTCTTATATTTTTCCGCAATAAATTTTCACTGTGCCGTTTGTTTCACCAAAAAAATCGTTGGGTCAGAATTTTCTTCGCGATGAGAATGTTGCAAGAAAAATTATCGGCACGCTGCAACCTATTGCTAACGATGTTTTTCTCGAAATTGGCGCAGGGCACGGAATGTTAACAAAATACCTTGCACACAATGTTCGGCATTTGTGTGCGTATGAAATTGATACCCGGATGATTGAGGATTTGCAAACACTGTATGCTTCTGAACAGGCGGAGATTCGGAACGAAGATTTTTTAACAGCGAAATTTGATGCGTTTGCAAAACAGTTTTCTACGCCCGTACGGGTTGTCGGTAACATCCCATATAATATCACGAGTCAGATTCTTTTTAAACTCTTTGAGGATGCAAACAATGGAACGGTTATTTCCGACGCGACTCTGATGATGCAAGTGGATGTTGCTCAACGCATCGTTGCACCGCCGCACTCGAAAACCTACGGTATTCTTTCCGTCTTTTCTCAATACTTTTGCGACTGCACTTTATTGTTTACCGTTTCGCCGAATTGTTTTTACCCAAAGCCAACGGTTACCTCCGCCATTGTTCAGTTTCGATTTCGTGAACCATCAATTGAAGTATCCGATGAAAAAATTTTTCGCGCTGTTGTTCGCACCGTATTCGGGAAGAGAAGGAAAATTCTCCGTAACGGACTCTCCTATCTTCCTTATGACGAGAAGATGATGCATCATTTTTTTCAGAGTACATCTTTTCCGCTTACTGTTCGACCGGAAGACCTTTCGATAAAAGAATTTATTGAACTGAGCAACGAACTCACCGTTTTCATACAAACGTATTCACCAACAGAAAACATAGTTTCCGCAAACTAACAATGGCTGACGAAGAAAATTTCACCGAAACAAATTTTCAGAGCGAACAGGCGTTCCAGGAAGAGCCGGAAGCGTTTGAAAAAAACGAAGTCCTTGCTTCTCCAACGCTTGTGGAAGTGGATGATGAACTTATTACTGAGTTTCGGGAATTGATTCAGTTACACTCCGTTTCCGTTCTTACCAATCTCCTTCTCGACCTCTATCCTGCTGACATCGCCCATCTTATTAATCGTCTGAATAACGACGAAGCAGGATATCTCTTCAACCTACTCGATGCAGATGCAGGAAGTCAAGTCATTACAATGATTGACGAAACTCATCGCACGTCGTTGTATGAGTTGCTCGGGCGTAATCGTCTTTCGTCGCTCATCAATAAACTCGACTCGGATGACGCGACGGACTTAGTTTCGGAAATGCCCGCACTCATCGCAGAACAAGTTCTTGAAGGACTTGATAAACCATCACAAAGCGAAGTGCAGGAACTTTTGCAATACGACCCCTCGACCGCGGGCGGTATAATGGCAAAAGAATTTCTCGCTGTGCAAGCAAATGATACTGTTCATCGGGCAATTCAAGCGGTGCGGAAGGCGGCAAAAACCGTTAAGGATATTTTTTTATTGTTCGTTGTTGATGAAAGCGGAAAAATTGTGGGTGAAGTGCAAATTAAAGATTTACTCCTCCACACACCGAACCGCCGCATTCGTAATATTATGAATCGTGATGTCATCACGGCAAATGTTTTCCTCGACCAGGAAGAAGTTGCGCGACTGTTCAAAAAATACGACCTCGTTGTTCTCCCTGTGGTGCGACTTGATGGAACGCTTGTCGGAAAAATTACCGTGGATGACGTTGTGGATGTTATGGAAGAAGAAGCATCGGAAGATATGTATCGTATGGTGGGAAGTGATGCTTCTGAAATCGAAAAAAAATCTCCATTTGATGTTGCCAAGATGCGTATTCCATGGTTGCTTGCTTCGATGGGATTATCGCTTTGTTCGGGAATAATAATTTCTTTTTTTAATGAAACGCTGACACGGGTTATCTTACTTGCAAGTTTTATGCCAGTCATCTCTGCAATTTCGGGAAATACCGGATTGCAAGCGGCAGTGATAATTACACGCGGATTGGCGCTCGGTTATATCTCTCCCTCTCAGTGGCGAAAGGCATGGTGGAAAGAAATGCGCACGGTTGGATTGATGGCAATTGTTTGCGCGATTGTCCTCGGATTTGTTGCATCGCTTTGGTCAAAACATCTATCGTTTGGTGTCGTTGTCGGTTCCTCAATGTTTCTCTCGATGTCCACGGCTGGAACGATGGGAACGTTGATGCCGCTCCTTTCCAAACGGCTTGGCTTCGACCCTGCAATTACGGCGGGACCCTTCGAAACAACGTTTCAAGATGTCATCGGTATATCCATTTTCCTCGGACTATCAACATATCTTCTTTCGTGGATTTCATCATAATCGTTTTTGTGTAAAGTGAATTCGATTCGTCTTTCTCTTACCGATGGTGTCTCGCTCTGGTTCTGCACGTTTCTTATCCTGCTGAATATTTTCTTCTTTCCCTCCATTCCGTCCGCTCTCCTCATCATCGCAGTAAACATTGTTCTCATCGCACTCATTCTTTTTCTTGCAAGAAAAGAATCGGAGCAACCAAATACATTCATTTCTTTCCTTCGGCAATGGTATCCGCTTCTTCTCATTCCTCTTGTTTTTAAAGAAACGTACGGAATGATTCGCCCGTTGTGGAATTACGATTTTGACGATGTGTTAATAGCGATTGATAGATGGATGTTCGGTGTGAATCCTACACAGTGGCTGGAAAAAATTTCGTTTCCATTACTTACAGAAATTTTTCAACTTGCATACACGAGTTATTATCTTCTTTTCCTGCTTTTAGGATTTGAATTATACCGGAGAAAAAAGAAGGAAGAATTTCAGTTCGCTATCTTTTGCATCGTGTACGGATTTTTTCTTTCCTACGTCGGATATTTTCTTGTGCCTGCGGTAGGTCCGCGATTTACTCTTCACGATTTTTCCCGATTAGAAACTGAACTCCCCGGATTGTTCTTCACCGATTTTTTTCGCGCGATGATTAATGCCGGAGAATCCATTCCTGCAAATGTTCCCCATCCTGAAACATTCGTTCAACGGGATGTATTTCCGAGCGGACATACTCAACTCACGTTAATCGTAATGTATTTCGCAATGAAATATCGTGTGCAAACTCGTTGGTTCATCCTCTGCGCAGGAACACTTCTTCTTTTCAGCACTGTTTATTTGCGGTATCACTACGTTATTGATGTTCTTGGGGGAATACTGTTTATGGCGGGGACGATTTGGAGTGCGGAAAAGATGAGAAAGGGAAAAAATTCCCTTTATTCTCAATTATTATAAAAAAATCGTCGAATTTTCAACTCCATAGTCAATTTTTTGACTATGAAGTCGTTTTTTTGACTGTGAAGTCAATTTTTTGACTATAAAGTCATTTTTTTGACTATGAAGTCGTTTTTTTGACTGTGAAGTCAATTTAAGATTCCACGAGCACCTCTTGTATTGTTTTCTGAAGAACATTTAGCGTATATGGTTTGTGGAGAACTGCTTTTGCACCTGCGGCTAATAATTCTTCCTTTAATATCGGCTCAATATAACCGCTCGCGAGAATAAATCTCACCTTCGGGTTGATTGCTTTCATCAGATGAAATGCTTCCATCCCTTCAATTTTTGGCAAGCCCATATCGCTTATTACAATGTCAATAGAATCTTTATGTTGCTTATACACTTCTACTGCCTCGGCGCCATCGGATGCAGTTAAGATATGGTAGCCGGCGGACTCTAACTCGGAGCGGACTAAATCGAGCAAGAGTTCTTCATCCTCCACGACGAGAATTGTTTCCGTTCCACCGTTTCGTTCTTTATTCTCAACCAAACGAAGTTCATCACTCGCAAGCGATTGATTATGAGCGGGAAAATATAATCGAAACGTCGTTCCTTTCCCCAACTCGCTTTCCACATCAATATACCCGTTATAATTTTCGACGATTCCGAAAACGACGGATAAGCCCAAGCCCGTTCCCTTTCCCTTTTCCTTTGTTGTAAAAAACGGCTCAAAGATTCTCTTTCGTGTCTGCTCACTCATCCCGCTGCCGGTATCGGTTACTGAGATACAAACATAGTCTTTCGGCATACACGCGGGAAAACGGGCGCGAACCACTTTTTCTTCAATAATTTCAGTTCGGATGGTGATGCTTCCTGTAGTTCCGATAGCATCGCGGGCATTGACGCATAAATTCAACAACGCCTGATGCAACTGGTTATGGTCGCCAAAAATGGTAGTTGTTCGTTTTTCCAGAAATGTGAGAAAGGAGATTGAACGGGGAAATGTTTCTATCAGCAATTTTGTTATTTCGCTAACGATTCCATTAACATTCACCGGCGCAAGAAGAATGTCGGATTTACGGGCGAAGGTGAGTAATTGTTTTACGAGGTTTGTACTGCGGTCAATCGTTCTATTAATCGCTTCGATGCTGTGAGCAAATTTTTCGGGGTCATCTTTTCTTTTTTCCAGAATACCGGTATAGCCCGCAATGATTCCGAGGATGTTATTGAAATCGTGGGCTATTCCGCTTGCAAGTGTAGCGATACTTTCCATTTTTTGGGATTGCCGCAGTTGCTCTTCAATTTTTTTTCGCTCGGTAATATCGTGAAATATTTTTCGGTAGGAAGCGACCCCTCCTTGTTGACCGTTAACATACGATGCGGTTACCATAACATTGCGTAACTCTCCATCTTTCTGTCGAACCGTTAATTCAAAATCTCTTACAACGCCTTTTTCCAACAGCAATTTTTCAAAAACTTCACGTTCCCGGGAGTTCGGATAAATATCCCGTTCAACCTTGCTCTGGAATAATTCGTCTTTCGATGAATATCCTAACATTTCGATGCAAGCGGGATTTGCGTCCAGAAATGTTCCTTCGGGTGTGGCAACGAGAATGGCGTCTTTTAATTCTTCAAAAAGACTGCGGTATTTTTTTTCGCTTTTTTGAAGAACAGACATTTGTTTCTTCTGTTCTTTTATAAATTTTCTTTGGTTCGCGATGACGATGGAAATAATTGTTACGGTTAGAACGGTCAATCCCAAAGAACCAAGTATAACTGCCCACCAAATATCTACCGGGGAGGTTTGCATAAGTAGCCGCTCGTGTAAAGTAAGTTAGCCATAATCCCAATTCCCCAATGCAGCGACCACGCAAAAATTATTTCCGGCTTTGCATAAAACAAGATAGCATTACTCATCGCGAAAAAGACAAGTCCGCCGGAATAATACAAGAGCATCGCAGATAGAATCCAAAATCGAGGGTCTCTAAAAACAGAATTCTCACCCGCTTCATCAACGACCCCAAGTAAAGTGTACGCAGATACGGCAATGAAGATGAGCGAGGAAAGTGAAGACGTAAAATTATCGAAAAGTGTTGGATTTTCGAGAGACATTTTCGCCGATAACCAAACTATCGTGTAAATCGGGATACTGTACTGTAGAATTGTCTTCAGTATTTCATTCTTTTGCCAGAGTGAAAGAACAGACATTAAAAGAATATATTCTGCTAAGGTGTAAAAATGAAACAGATACAGGTTTTGGATACCTTGAAACGACAAATATAATTGCGCTGCTTGGTTTGCAACACCGAGAACAAAAAAAACGGATAGAATCCGCATATCCTTTTGTAATGTATTGTATCGAAGAACAGCAACGAGCGCCATTGCGATGGTGGTCGTTCCTTCTATATATGCAAGTGTAGGCATAATTAATTTCTCTCTAAAGTGATTAAATATTGTTCATTAGAAAAATATAAAACGACTTATTCGTGTATGATAGTTTTATTCTGTTGCAAACTATGAGCGCAAACAAATCATTTCTCTCACCTGAATTTTTGCGGGGCATATATACAAAAAGCGAAATAAATATGCAAGTGGCCTGAAAAAATGAATCAGTTTTTTAAAAATACCTCACCCTCCGGTAGAACTTCTTTAAAATTTACCGTTTGTTCCTTTAAAAACGAGTACGGGAGAAATTATTCAATACCTACCGAAAATGATGACGGTTATCCATCATTTTCGGCGGGTATTTACGGTTCCGCCGTTTATTGTTGCGGACTTATTCCTGTAGTCGCAACTTCATCGGAATAGTCAGGTCTTATAATTGTATCGCCACAGAACGGAGGACATGGAAACGTTCGTTGTAAATACAACCCGTTTTTAATGTCGTTACCGTTTTTATCAACACCGACAATAACTAATGCCGGCGAACCATCATCGTGCTTGCCGTTGTACACCCTCATTCCAACACATTCGGCTTGATAGAGGAGGTCGAGTACGGCATCTCTGCCAACGAAGTGTCCTAATACTGCGCCTTCGGGAATATCTTTCCGAAAGTTCTGGATGAGTTGTGTGGCTTCCTGTGAGGTAATTTTGTGGTCTTCTTGTCCGGTAAATACTTCGCGTACTTTCGGGAACGTGAAAACAACTACGGTACATACAAAGGAGATGATGAGTAATTTAATGATTTTATGGGAAAGCATAAGAGTGCCTTTCTGATTTAATTATGAGTTAATATGATTAGTTGATTATTAATTGGAAGAGAGAATACTGTAATATGCTCTCTTCACACTCGTAATTGAGATAGTATCTCAAACAGTGAATAGGCGTCAATGCCGCCTGATTTCCGTTAAAACTTTTTATGCTCTGTGTATGAGTAAACTCCTAAATTCCCTGTGCCCAGTATATTTTTCCTGTTTCGAAAGAAGAGGCTGTATCGGGATGTTTTGGAAGAATACGAAGTTGAAATCCATGTAACCCGCTGGTTCGGCAAGGAATATTTCCCGCGAAGGTGTGATGACCTTTTTTTTGCTCGCTTTGATGGGCAAGGTGAAGTATTTCCCACTCCACCAGTTTTTGATTTTTATCAATCAAACCATACAAAATCTCTACGCTCACATCGTCAGGACGAATAGAATCCAAATAGATATCCGCAGAAATATTTAACTCCGAATGAACTGCAAGCTGGTCCTTGCCGTTTGTTTTCACTGCTTCTACTTTTACTTTGTCCCAATGCTGTTTTATGTTTTGCTTCCATTTTGCAAGTGTTTTCCCGCGAGAGAAATTATTTTCGGACAATACAAGTTTATGATGCATCATTGGTACGTAATAATTTTTAGCATAGTCCCCAACCATGCGATGAGTATTAAACGCGGGACATAGTTGTTTTAAATTCTGCTTCATCATTGCAATCCAACCGTGTGGAATAAAATCGCGCTTACGGTCGTAGAAAAGCGGAACAATTTCTTTTTCCAACAAATCATACGTTGCATCGGACTCAACTTTGTTTTGCAATTCTTCCGATTCATAAACTTCTTTTTGCCCTATCGCCCAACCGTTTCCCTGCTGATATGCTTCGTCCCACCAGCCATCAAGAATTGAGAGATTGAGTACGCCATTAATTGCGGCTTTCATTCCACTTGTTCCGCTTGCTTCGCGAGGACGCAGCGGAGTATTGAGCCAAATATCTACACCGCGAACAAGATAGCGTGCCAACGAAAAATCATAATCTTCGAGGAAAATAATTTTATCGTGCAACCGTTCATCGCGGATTTTATGAATGATTTCGCGGATTACATCTTTCCCCGGTTCATCTTTTGGATGCGCTTTCCCTGCATAAATAATCTGCACTGGATGTTCTTTATTTGAAAGAATGCGTACTAAACGTTCAATGTCTTTGAACAATAAACCACCACGTTTATATGTCGCAAAACGTCGTGCGAATCCGATGGTTAATGTTTCAGGATTGAGCGCTGATGATGCAAATTCAATTTCACGGAAGGGCTCTCCCCTTTTTTCTAACTGGGATTTGAGCCGCATTCTTGCATATGCTATAAGCCGCTCGCGTCTTCGTTCGTGTGTTCGCCACAATTCTCCATCGGGAATTGTATCAATACGTTTCCAGATTTCCGGGTCAGCAGGATTTTCTCTCCATCGCGTTCCAAGATATCTATCGAACAAACCGGCAATATCCCGTGAAAGCCACGTATCAATATGTACACCGTTCGTAATATGCTTTATCGGAATTTCCGGAATCGGAATATCGGGATAAACATTCGTCCACATTTTTTGTGATACTTCTCCGTGCAATTTACTCACACCGTTACTGTAGGAAGATAAACGTAGTGCAAGCACCGCCATCGAAAATGTATCGCTGGTATCCCACGGCTTCTCTAATCCCCACGAACGAAATTGTTCAAAAGGAACGCCCAACTCTTCGCAATAACTTTTCAAATATTTTAAAAGAACATCGCTCGGAAACTTATCAATTCCCGCAGGAACCGGAGTATGAGTCGTGAAAACATTTCCTGCGCGTGCGACTTCAATAGATTCTTCGCACGAAAGTCCCGTCTGCATATATTTCCGAATATGTTCCAAAGTAAGAAATGCTGCGTGACCTTCATTCATATGATAAACCGTCGGGTGAATTCCTAATGCTTCAAGCGCGTACATTCCACCGATGCCGAGCATCACTTCCTGCTTTATACGCAATTCTTCCTGGTCGCCTCCGTAAAGTTTATCACAAATATCCTGATCTTGTTGAGCGTTTTGAGGAATGTTTGTATCGAGAAGTACTAAAGGAACTCTACCAATTTGAGCAATCCAAACCTGTGCATACACTTTTCTTGCAGGATAATGAACAACGATTACCAATGGTTTACCATCTGCAGTACGTTGCAATTTGATTGGCATATTATAGAAATCGTTCGTGCGATAATCTTCTAACTGATAGCCATCATTATTTAATCGTTGATGAAAGTAACCGAGTTGATATAACAAGCCGACACCAATAAGTGGTAATCCTAAATCAGAAGCGGATTTCAAATGGTCGCCTGCAAGAATTCCTAAACCGCCGGAATAAATCGGAAGACAATCGGTAATACCAAACTCCATTGAGAAGTACGCAATTTTTTTATCGAGGCAATCAGCAAAATTTTTATCGAACCATGTTTTCCGCGACATATACGTATCGAATTGTTCTAACACTCGTTTCATCTGTGAAAGGAAACCATCATCATTGATTCGTTCAAAAAGTGTTTCCTGTTTAATTGAACCAAGCAATTTAATTGGGTTGAAATTGCTTTGTTCCCAAAGTTCCGGGTCAAGACGTGAGAACAAATCAACCGCTTCATGGCTCCACGACCACCAAAGATTATAGGCAAGTTCGTTGAGTCGCGCAAGTTGTGAAGGGATGGATGGAACGACGGTGTATGTGCGAAGTGGATTCATAATAAGATGTTGATTTGTAAATTATTTACGATTGGGAATGAGATGTGCGAAAACGAACATTGAAGACATTTTTTGTTTAAGAATATTTTTCTCATTGAGTGTCAATTTTGAGGCAAAACATAATAAATTATTTCGTGACTGCAAACAGGGGAAAGTTCATAAACCGTTTTTTTATAATCCTGATTAGAATTTTCTTACGCCTTTTCTATATCGTGTAACTTTCTCATATCAACGCTTATTTTTCCTGATTCGAGGTTGTTATACATATCAACGAACTTTGCGTTCCACACAACTTCATTATGACGATATGAAGAACGGGCGTGAACTGTTTGCGAAAATGTTTCATCCGTTCCAGTGAGAAGAATAAAAAATTCCGGGTCGCTGTTATCAAATTGTTCTTTTGTAATTCCAAACAACGGACTTTTCTCATCAATCGGATGAACAATCACCCAGTGCAGTGGAAAAAATACAACGATTTCGCGTTCTAAACTTAAACGATAAAATTTTCGGGTTGTTTTTCCTTCTCGTGTTTCCAACCTGCTCATCGTGAGTGTGGCTTTTACTTCGATGAGTTGATTCTTGCGAGCGTTGGCAATGCGAAACATGAATGCAGTTCCGTTTTTATACGGTGCGATTACTCCACTATGGGAAAATATGATATTCGCTGTGGGACGGGAGAACCGTGCAAATAATAATCCCGTTGCGAGCGCAAATCCAAGTAACCCGAGCAACGCTTCAAACGTAACAAGAATATTTGCCGCTAATCCATGCGGAGAAATTCCACCATACCCAATCGTTGCTATTGTTTGAACACTGAAAAAAAATGCTTCAAGAAATTTTTCAGAGAATGTAATTCCCGTTGCGCCAACTAAAGCACCATCTCCACAAAGCAAATAGGCAAATGCGAAAAATATATTCGCGGCGAAATATGAAACGATAATGAGTAAATGAAATTGCAGCCACGAAAGATTGAGCAGATGATGATACAAATTCAGCGAATCGAAGAAAGAAATTCCCGTTCGTTCAACGTTAAACGTTCCATCACGGTTGAGAAAACGTTCTCTGCTTTTATCCGCTATTTTAGAACCGATTCCTAAATCTTTATCAAGTTCGTTTTGTGGGGTATTGTTTTCCATAGCAAGAGAAATAAAAATCCCCTTCCAGTATTAAAGAAAGGGGAATACGTTACGATTTTTTTGTGAAAGAATGTGGAAAAAGTTACTTTTCCTTTTGCGCAATCACCGAAATTTCAAAGTTTGCATCGCGCGGCAACCTCCCCACTTCGACGACGCTTCGCGCAGGAAAATTTTTATCGGGAAAATATTTGCGATAAACTTTATTCATCCGCGCATATTCTTCCAAGTCAGTCATATACACGGTTGCGCTTACAATATCTTTGAAATCAAATCCAGCTTGCGAAAGAATTGCTTTTACGTTTTCCATCGCTTGCACAATTTCCTGGTCAAGCGAGTCAACCTCTATTTCCAACGAATCAGGATGCAATCCGATTTGTCCGGAAACATACATCGTATTTCCTGCAAGCACGGCAGGAGAATACGGTCCAATTGCTTTGACTTTCTCAGAAGTTATAATTTGCTTCTGCGAAAAGGCGAATGTTGAAATAAAAAAGAATGAAAGTATAAAGAGTTTATTTTTCATAAATGTTTAAGTTTTGTTTTTGATGTTTGTGTTTTGAAATTAAATTGTGATTTGAAATTTTTCAGAACTTGTAGCCAATCTTCCGTAACAAATCTTTCCTCCACGTTTTCTCCGCATCATCTTCAATTCCTTTCGGAGGAAATCCATCAACAACGCCAAGTATTCCGCGACCTTGTTCTGTTTCTGCAACAATCACTTGTGTGGGATTTGCCGTTGCGCAAAAAATATGAACAACTTCCGAAACATTTTTTATGGTGTTGAGAATGTTAATCGGAAAACCATTTTCCATAAAAATAATGAACGAATGTCCGCAGCCGATTTTGTTTGCATTAGTAACAGCAATCTCCATCAAATTAGTTTCATTTCCGGAAAAGCGAATTAAACATTTTCCCGATGCTTCACAAAACGCAATGCCGAATTTCATTTGCGGATTCGTTTGCACAATCGCTTCGTGAATATCTTCCACCGTTTTTATAAAATGTGATTGCCCAAGAATGAAATTCATCTCTGTCGGTTTTTCGATAGAGATTATTTTTAGTTCCATAGGTTAGTATTTATAATTGAAATAATTTTTTCAAATGCGCATTTACTTCAAAAAGTTTTGGTTGCGATAATTCACCAAGTTCTCTTTGAACGAGTGAAAGAGTAATCGTCATTAAACGATGAAGTCGAATAGAAGAAGAAACTTTCAAACCGCTATTCTTAAAATCTTGGTTTGATGAATCAAACAGAATATCTGTTTCCAAAGTTTGTTTCGGAATCTGACTCGAGATAAATGCTACAACAATATGCTCGTGTTCCCCAATCGGTTCAGTTAAACAAATCGTTGGACGAACTTTTGACGAAGATAAATCATCAAACGGAAAAGGAACGAGCAAAATTTTTCCTTTAAGCATCCAGCGGTTTCGCATCCAATAATGTGTAAATATCTTCGCGTTCATCCTTTAAAAACTCAAACACCGGATTACGCAATGCAGAAGCAAGCCATTCCTTTTCGGTAATTTCATCTTCGTTTTCAAACATCAATATCACTCGAACTTTTCCGGAAGGAATGTGTGTTAACGGTTCTTCAAAAAATAATTGGTGTTGTTCATTTACGATTCCATTTATTTCTATTGCTTTTGAAATAGTGTGCATAGTATTTTAAAATTTAGTTTGAATTTTTCTTAGCGAAACTTTGCGAGAAAATTACGATTGTTTTTTAAACGCAAAGTTTTAGTGGAATAATATTTTCCTAAAAATTTTTACTTCAAATTAAGCATCAAGTCTGGCTCAATCATAACACGATTATCGCGATTTTTAAAATATTTTTCTCTTGAGATAAAACCACCTACAAGTGTGCGTACATTCATCAATTTAAAATCATACAGAGTGACGGATGGTGCAACCGTTTCAATTTCTCCTTCCCTTGTGAATCGAAAATATATACCAACAACAAGCAAGAGTTCGTTATTTAACCACGCAAATCCGTTAAAAGATGGAAGGTATAAGCCAACACCAAAGAGTTCAAACACTTTGCATTCTTGAAAGTCGTACAAAAAAACTGAACAATAATCGTCTTGACACATTTCAGCATATCCATACGCTACTACTTTTTGTCCATTCGGCGCAATGGCAATCATATGCGGAAAGTCAATTTTAGTTAAATCAACTGTCGAAAGAGAATCCAAAGTTCTAAGAGAAAATTCACGCTGATTCACTATTCGAAAACTGTCAAGGTCAAATGTCATGAGAAGATTTTGCCAATGTGTTTGCCAGTGAAGAAATGCTTTCTCTCTCTTCAGTACTGAGAGAATAAAATTATCTTCCGAAATATTACCTTGTGCATAGGAGAAATTGAGAAAAAAGAATATCATCAACAAGAATAAATACAAAATCTTCTTCATTTTTTCCTAATCAATTTTGTTGAAAAAAATAATTTACATTTTAGAAATCACCGCATCGCCAAACTCCGAGCATTTCACTTCTGTCGCTCCTTCCATCAATCGCGCAAAATCGTACGTTACTTTTTTCCCGGCAATCGCTCCGTTCATTCCTTTCAAAATTAAATCCGCAACTTCTGTCCATCCCAAATAACGAAACATCATTTCGCCGGAAAGAATAACGGAGCCGGGATTGACTTTATCGAGATTTGCATACTTCGGCGCAGTGCCGTGTGTCGCTTCAAAAATTGCGTGTCCGCTGATGTAATTGATATTGCCGCCGGGAGCAATTCCGATTCCACCAACTTGAGCCGCGAGCGCATCGGAAAGATAATCGCCGTTTAAATTCAACGTTGCAATCACATCAAAATCTTCGGGGCGCGTGAGAACTTGCTGCAATGTAATATCCGCAATCGCATCTTTAATCAAAATTTTTCCGGAAGCAAGCGCAGATTTTTGTTCAGCATTTGCCGCATCTTCGCCTTTTTCTTTTTTCGTTTTTTCCCATCGCATCCACGTGTACACTTTATCGCTGAAAAATTCTTCCGCGCATTTATATCCCCAATCGCGAAACGCTCCTTCGGTAAATTTCATAATGTTACCCTTGTGCACAAGCGTAACACTTTTGCGATTGAATAGTATCGCATACGAAATCGCGCTGTGAATGAGTCGCACGCTTCCCGAATAACTCACCGGTTTTATTCCCACTCCAACCGCAACATCCGATGGAAAGTTTTTTGCACCGACAGTTTTCCAAAACGTTTCCGCTTTTTCTTTTGTTCCGAAACGAATTTTTTCAAACTGTTTTGGAAATTCTTTCGCAATGAAATCCAAAACTTTTTGCGCTTCCGGCGTTCCCGATGCGTATTCAATTCCCGCATAAATATCTTCCGTGTTCTCGCGGAAAATTATCATATCAACCTTTTCCGGACGTTTCACCGGTGAAGGAACACCTTGAAAATACTGCACGGGACGCAAGCACACATACAAGTCGAGAAGTTGTCGCAGCGCAACATTGAGCGAACGAATTCCTCCGCCGACGGGTGTTGTGAGCGGACCTTTTATTCCGACAAGGAATTCTTTGAACGCATCCACCGTTTCATCGGGAAGCCACGTATTGAATTTGTTGAAAGATTTTTCTCCAGCGAAAACTTCCATCCACGCAATTTTTCGTTTACCGCCGTATGCTTTTTCGACTGCGGCATCAAACACACGTTTCGATGCTCGCCAAATATCCGCTCCCGTTCCATCGCCTTCGATGAATGGAAGAATCGGATTATCGGGAACGTTGAGTTTACCGTTGACATTGGTAATTTTTTGTCCGTTAGTTGGGACTGAGATATTTTGATAGTTTGACATAGTTTTTGTTTTAGAATTAAAATTTTTAAAAATTGATTTCGACTATAGAATTCCTAATTGAAAACTTAATGCAGAAAGTATTTCTTCTTGCAAATAAGCATCTTTTATTTTTCCTAATTGCTTTGTTAATCGTTTCTTATCGAGTGTTCGTATTTGAAAACAAAGAATAATGGAATCATTTTGCAATTCACTTATGTTTGATGATAGAAAAACTTCATTCGCATAAATTTTTCTTCCTTCTTTTCTTGTTGTTATCGGAAGAACATTTACGACCGGCAATACTTGATTTATTTCTTCTTCGCTAACAACGAGAACTGGTCTTGTTTTCCCTTGTTCCGAACCAACGACTGGGTCAAGATTTGCGAGAAAAATATTCCAACGGAATTCCATTAGTTTGTCCAATGTTCATTATCAATGCTAGCAAAATCTTCTGCGACTTCTTTTATGTCTTGAAGAAATAAAGGGTCATTGATTGCATTTTTTAATTCGCTAATCTTTTTCCCGTAATCGGGGTGCTGTTCTTTTACCATAACGATTATATCCACAGATTCATTTTCCGGAACTGACATTGGTATCGGTATTTGCACAAAATGATTTTTGGGTGTTTTAATTGTGTGTTTAATTGCTTGCATAAAAATTCTTTGTTTAAGTTATAGAGTGTAATTGTATTTTTTGACTGCAATGAGAATGCACTTTTTCGGTTACTTTGGTTTTCATCGAAGATTGGATGTTTAATTTATTTTTCAGATGGCCGGTATTCAAACACGATATTTTCTTTTATGATTTTAACTCTAATTATTCTACTTGTATATAGAAAAACGAAAAAAATCTCAGAAGATAATGCTCTCATTTCCATTATTGTGCTGAAAAATATTCTAATAGCGTGACTTAACAAAAAAGCTATTAAATATGCACCAGCAAGAATTGAGCTGACAAAACTACTTGTGAAAAGGCTCCAAATTAAAATGAATAATGCACCAAATACTAATAAAAGTGCCAATGGATTTCTGTGAGAACTGAAAAAAAACCCAATTAAACATGTGATCAACCCAAAGAGTAATTTATATTCTGATATCACTACTGTCCCGTTAAGGAAACATTCTATTAAAAAGATTCGATTATATATGAAAATCCGAAGTTTTTTGAAATGGGGATTTCAAATCGATTTTAAAATTGTAGCCTAAAAATTACTGACACTAAATAGTTTACAAGATTAGTACCGTTATAAACAAGTAAGTATTGAGTTGCCATCATCAAAAAGAAATTAAAACTCCATGAAAGTTTCTACACTATTCTGTAAGTTTTGAGCATGAACCTTTTCAATAAAACCTAT
>JAGXRH010000197.1 GCA_018335975.1 Ignavibacteriales bacterium | reverse complement strand
GAAGAATTATGGCGGAAGATGACGACTTCAATCACATCGAAAATGCGAAAGCGGTGAAAGCGGAATACGATGCGGGAGCGAAAGTACAACTTGGCGCGCACGGACAATTACAAGGACTCGGCGCGCATTGGGAACTCTGGATGCTTGCGCAAGGTGGAATGAAACCGCTTGAAGCAATTCGTTGCGCAACATTATACGGAGCGTATTACATCGGTCTCGATAAAGATTTGGGTTCGCTTGAAGTCGGTAAACTTGCAGATTTAATCGTGATGGAAAAAAATCCTTTGGAAAATATTCGCAACAGTGAATCCATTCAATACGTAATGAAAAATGGAAGATTATTTGATGCGTCAACAATGAATGAAATCGGAAATCATCCGAAACCACGAGGAAAGTTTTGGTGGGAGAGGTAGGGTTTAAGATATGAGATATGAGATGGAAGAAGAAGTGGAGTGCGGTGATTGAAAAATTCCATTGTTATAATATTTATTCAAAATTAATCTGATTAATTCTATGTTCAAACAACTAATTACTATAATTCTCTTTGTAATCATTTTTACAAATATTTCTTTCACCGACGAAGGAATGTATCCGTTGAGCGAAATTCATAAACTCAACTTAAGAGAGAAAGGGTTAAAAATTTCTTCCAAGGATATTTATAATTCTAACGGTGTTGGAATTATTGATGCGATTGTCAACGTTGGCGGGTGTACAGGTTCTTTTATCTCTTCGGAGGGATTAATCATTACCAATCATCATTGCGCCTTTGGGGCAGTGCAATCAATAACAACAAAAGAAAATGATTATGTTACCGACGGCTTTTTCTCTAAAAACAGGGATGAAGAAAGGCAAGCGAAAGGGCTAACTATTAGAATCACTGAATACTATCGCGATGTTTCAAAGGAAGTTTTATCTGTTGTCTCTGATACAATGGAATTTATTTCCCGCTCAAAAGCGATTGAGAAGAAGATGAAAGAAATTGTTTTGGAAACAGAAAAAAATAATTCGGGAAAACGTGCCGAAGTTTCTGAAATGTTTCCCGGAAAAAGTTATATGCTTTTTATTTACACGTTTTTAAAAGATGTTCGGCTTGTGTATGTGCCGCCTCGCTCGATTGGAGAGTTTGGGGGCGAAGAAGATAATTGGGTTTGGCCCCGACACACAGGAGATTTTTCTTTTCTTCGCGCGTATGTTGCTCCCGATGGTTCTCCCGCAGAATATTCCGTGAATAACATTCCCTATCACCCAAGAAAATTTTTGAAAATAAATCCAAACGGGGTCGAAGAAAACGATGCGGTTTTCATACTCGGATATCCGGGGAGAACGTTTCGACATCGCACGTCTCATTATCTTTCGTACGAAGAAGATATTCGCTTACGGTATATTCAGGAATTGTATGCATGGGAAATTTCGGTTATGGAAAATCTTGGAAAAGATAATCGAGAAGTTGCCATCAAACACGATGCAAGAATAAAATCCCTTGCCAATGTAGAAAAAAATTTTCGAGGAAAGCTGCAAGGGATGAAACGGTTGCATTTGGCGGATAAGAAAAAGAAAGAGGAAGAAGAACTTCAACGCTTTATCGAATCGGATGCAAAGAGAGTACAACTCTATGGAACCGTCTTGTCGAAAATAGATGATGTGTACAAGGAAATGCGCGCGAACGCTCAGAAAGAACTCTTGCTCGATAATTTTCGCCAGAGTTCAACATTGCTCAATACGGCGTACACATTATACGAAGCAAGTATTGAGATGAGGAAACCGGATATAGAACGCGAGTCTCAATTTATGGAGCGGAACATCATCCGAACGAAAGAATCGGTTATGCTCACTTTGAAAAATTATTTTGAGGAAACAGATAAGATATTTCTCAAAAAATTTCTGCTCGATGCTTTGTCGTTGCCTTTCCACTTACGAATTTCTGCCGTGGATGAAGTATTGCAGGGAGATTCATCGGAAAAAGCAATTGACGCATTTATTCAAAACGCATTTCAACATTCACAGTTACACGATGAAAAAATAGTTCAAGAAGCGTTTGCAAAATACAGCGATGATTTGGAAAAAATGAATGATGCATTTATTTCCTTCGCAAAAAAATTATATCCAACGTATCGAGAGTTAAAAGAAGTGCGGCAGCGTAGAGATGGTGAACTCAATAAACTTTTTGCATTGCTCGTTGATGTGAAAAAAGAATTTCAGAAGAAGGAATTTATACCTGATGCAAATAGTACATTGCGATTGACTTTCGGAACAATAAAAGGGTATTCGCCGGCAGATGCGTTATATACTTCGCCGATAACAACGGTGAACGGAATTGTGCAAAAAAATAATTCCGGGCGGGAAAATTATTCGGTTCCGGAAAAGATTCTTGATTTGTATTCCGCAAAAGACTTTGGACGTTATAAAACTCAAAAACTTAACGATGTTCCGGTTGCTTTATTGTATAATTTGGATACAAGCGGAGGAAATTCCGGAAGTCCTTTGATGAATGAACGGGGTGAACTTATTGGGGTGAATTTTGACCGAACATTTGACGCAACGATTAACGATTATGCGTGGAGCGAATTATACAGCCGTTCAATAGCGGTAGATATTCGGTACGTTTTGTGGATACTCGAAAAGTTTGCGGGTGCAGAAGATTTGTTGAAGGAAATGAATGTGACGAAATAAACAATCCCGTCTGATTATCTCCTTGCTTTTATTATTATCGAAATAATTCAGTCAGGCAATAATTTATTTTTTCGTTGCCTTGTTAACTGTCTATTATTATATTGAACCCACTTTTCTATAATTTTTTGGAAATATTTTATGAAGCACACATTACTTTTTCTTGCCATTACATTTTTTCATTTCAACGAGAGCAGTTTTGCATTGCCGCGGTTTGCTGTGATGACCGGGACGAAATGCGCTTCTTGTCACGTCAATCCCACTGGCGGGCAAATGCGAACAGAATATGGAACGTCCTATAGTTTAGATAATCTCTCGTTGGAAGTTTCCCACGACCCAGATTTTTCATTCGACCCGAAACTATCGGAAAGTATCACGCTTGGCGCGGACTATCGTTCACAATTTATTTATGCGCAAACACCGAATGATGCACTAAACGGTTTTCATTCAATGAGTTTAACACTGTATGGTTCTGCCACGTTGTCAAAAAAAGTTACGTTATACTTTAAGCAGGATGTCATAAATTTCGGAGCGAACGAGGCGTATGGGATTTTTAAAATTCTTCCCAGTGGCGGATATGTGAAAGGGGGTTCCTTCACGCCGAATTATGGATGGCGGCTCGATGACCACACGAGTTATATACGGGGTGGGGATTTAGGTTCGATACCCGGGCTTTCGTATTTGCCGGGGATGATGTTCGTTCCCAATTATAAAGATATCGGAATCGAAGTTGGTTATACCTTCGATAAGTTTTTTGCGACGCTCGGAATTTTCAATGGTAACGGATTTAACAGTAAAATTGATATATCAAAAAATAAAGCATTCGTTGGAAAGGTGGAGTATAGCAACTCGTTCTCGGAAATCAATTTCAGAGTTGGGATTTCCGGTTATCGCTATCGGGAGTTTCAAATGGCTGGAGTCGGTATCGGATTTGGAACGGAAAAAATTGCGCTCCTTGGAGAAATAGACTGGACACAAGGACAATTTGACGCGTACACTTCCTCGATAATAAATAAGGATAACAAAACGTTTGCTTCGTTTGTTGAATTCGATTACAACATCACCCGGGGGATTTGTTTGATCGGGAAGTATGATTTGTTTGATGCTTTACAGGGAATAAAAGATACAGAATTAAATCGTGTTACTCTCGGTTGCGAATTTTTCCCCTATTCTTTCGTCGAAGTCCGTCCGCAAGTTCGCATCAATTCGGAAAAACCGACCATAGAAAACAATCAGTTTTTAGTGCAAACGCATCTTTGGTTTTAAAATAATAAACAACTCTTAATTAACAATACTATGAAAAAACAACTCAACTACCTTGTAATTCTCACGTGCCTCATTCAGTTCTCTTTATTCACACAGGAGAAAAAAAGTAATCCTCTTACAAAAGATTCTCTTAAAAAATCAACCTCAGTAAAAGAGGATAATAACAAAGTCGAAAAGAAAGAAAGCGTTCAATCTAATTCTGAATCCAAGGAAAAAAAGAAAGCAGATTCTACTTTGGTTATTGAGAAAAAGCAACAGCCCCAAATTGTATCTTTTTCAAAAGATGTTTACCCGTTGATTGATAAACATTGTATGCCGTGTCATGCAGAGGAAGAGGAAAATCCGAGCGAACTGCATTTTGATTCGTATGAGTCATTGTTTGAAGGGGGGAAAAACGGTAGTCCCATTTTGGTTGGAAAAGGAGATTCAAGTTTGATTGTAAAAAAACTTCGTCCCAATCCTGCCTTTGGTAACCAGATGCCATTACCAAAAAAGAAAGAAAAACTTTCGGAGGATGTTATAAAAATTTTTGTTCAGTGGATTAATCAAGGCGCAAAAAATAATTAAGAAGGTAGAAACTGTTTTTTGTTTCATTCTTTCTAATTTGTTTTTGTGTTGATTATTCACACCAGAAATTTTTCACCATTGTTTTTTCTTGTATTAGTTAATGATTGATGCAATGGAAGAAAAACCATTTACCCCGCTTCAAGAAAAAATAGAAGAACTCTATTTACGAGAAACGAATTCTGTTCATCGGAAAACTGTTCTTCCGGTATTTAGCGAACTTCGGAGACATCTTAACAGTGGAGAAATACGTGCCGCAGAATTTCGCGAGGGGAGATGGTATGTGAACGATTGGGTGAAAAAAGGAATCTTACTCGGCTTTCGATACGGTGTTCTTTCTGAAATTATTCAGAACGAAAGTGTTCGTTTTTTTGATAAAGATAATTTTCCGCTCAAGAAAATTACTCTCGAAGATGGCATTCGAGAAGTACCCGGCGGGACCTCCATTCGCGATGGATGTTATATTGCGAACGGTGTTGTGATAATGCCCCCCGCGTACATCAATATCGGAGCATTCGTAGATGAGGGAACAATGATTGATTCCCACGCACTGGTCGGTTCGTGTGCACAAATCGGCAAGAACGTTCACATTTCTGCAGGAGCACAGGTTGGAGGAGTTCTGGAGCCGGTCGGTTCACTTCCTGTTATTATTGAAGATGACGTTATCCTCGGAGGAAACAGTGGAGTCTTTGAAGGGGTGATTATCCGTAAAGGCGCTGTTATTGCTTCAGGAGTCTGTTTAACTTCCTCAACACCGATTTATGATACTATCAATGAAAAAGTGTACAAAAAAGGAATTTCACGCCCCCTCATCGTTCCTGAAAATGCTGTCGTTGTTTCGGGTTCACGAAAACTCATCGGGGAGTGGTCGCAAAAAAATGGTTTGCAAATTTATACTCCCGTTATTATAAAATATCGGGATGCGAAAACTGATTCGGCGACAACATTGGAAGACACGCTTCGTTCATAAGACCAAAACAACCTTTGTCTAAAAATATTCTGATAACAGGAAGTAACGGATTACTCGGACAGAAACTTGCTTTTTTATTTTCACAATCCGATTACTACAAAATTCTTCTTGCTTCGAAACAACCAAAATCTGTTTTTGGAAAATCACTACCATACCAGACAGTAGATACAGGGGTAAAACAAGAAATAACGCGTTGCATTCGGGAGTTTGCGCCGGACGTGATAATCAATGCTGCAGCAATGACGGATGTTGATGGTTGTGAGGAACATCGTGAGAAAGCATATACCGCAAATGTTACTTCAGTCGAAAACATTGTAACTGCAGCAAAAGCCGGAACACACATTATTCATTTTTCTACTGATTATATTTTTGACGGGAAAAACGGTCCGTACGATGAATCGGCAATTCCTAATCCGCTTTCGTATTATGGAAAAACAAAGTTAGCGAGCGAAAATATTTTGCGCGGGAGCAATTTCGATTATTCGATACTTCGGACTATGGTGCTGTACGGAACAGGAATGAATGTTAAAACAAACTTTGCGTTATGGGTGATACGCTCGTTGGAGGAAAACAAAACTATTCGTTTAGTAAATGACCAACTCGGAAATCCGACACTTGCCGATGACCTCGCCTATGCAACTCTCCGAGTTGTTGAAATAGAACGCAGTGGGATTTACCATATTGCCGGGAGAGAAATCGTAAGCCGGTTTGATTTTGCGCGGGCGATTGCCGAAGTTTTTGCTTTTGATGAATCTTTAATTTCACCCATCGCCACCGCGGAACTGAAGCAGAAAGCACCTCGTCCGCTTAATTCAGGATTACTCACATTGAAAGCTGAGTCTGAATTAGATATTAAAATGTCGGGAGTAAAGAAAGGTTTAACCACACTCTATCACCAATTTGAGTTTGAAAAGAAATTTGATACATAAATTACCATGCTCGATATAAAATTTATCCGTGAAAACATTGATATTGTCCGCGACGGAATCAGAAAAAAAAATGAAACCGACAATCTCGATGAAATACTTCGATTAGATGTTCGGAGGCGAGAGGTGCAACAACAGCTTGATGCTTTGAAGAATCGCCGTAATATTGTGAGCGATGAAGTTGCAGCATTGAAGAAAAGAAAAGAAGATGCTGCACATTTAATTTCGGAGATGGCAACTCTCAAATTGAATATTCAAAGTTTAGAAGTTGAAACAGCCGAAGTAGAGCAATCTCTCGCTCCATTGCTTCTAACCGTTCCCAATGTTCCGCATTCTTCTGTTCCGACAGGAAAAACTGCTGAGGATAATGTTCCTATTTTTTCCTGGGGAAAACTTGAAGAATTTGATTTCGTTCCCGTTCCGCACTGGGAAATTGCTTCCAAGCATAAGATAATTGATTTTGAACGAGGTTCACGGGTTGCCGGAGCAGGTTTTCCGTTTTATGTCGGGAAAGGCGCACGATTACAACGAGCGTTGATTAATTTCTTTCTGGATGAAGCGGCGGAAAAAGGATACACAGAAATCGAACCGCCGATTGTTGTCAATGAAAGTTCAGCGCGAGGAACAGGACAAATTCCTGATAAAGAAGATTTGATGTACACCGCTGAACGTGATGGATTATATATGATTCCTACTGCGGAAGTACCCGTTACGAATTTTCACAGAGAGGAAGTGCTTCCGGAACAACAACTCTCGATAAAGTACTGCGCGTACACTCCATGTTTTCGCCGTGAAGCAGGTTCATACGGAAAAGATGTTCGCGGATTGAATCGGCTTCATCAGTTTGATAAAGTTGAATTAGTGAAATTTGTCCACCCCGATAAATCGTATGATGAACTTGAGAGTTTACGTGCAGATGCGGAGCAACTTCTTCAAAAACTACAACTACCGTATCGTGTATTACTAATGTGTGCAGGTGATATGGGATTTTCGCAAGCAAAAAAATATGACCTCGAAGTTTGGTCGGTCGGACAAAAACGATGGTTAGAAGTTTCTTCAGTGAGTAATTTCGAGTCATTTCAAGCGCGGCGAATGAATATCCGGTTTCGCCCGACTGATGGCGGGAAGCCGGAAATTGTCCACACCTTGAACGGTTCAGCGTTAGCGCTCCCCAGAATTGTTGCGACAATACTTGAAAATAATCAGACACCCGAGGGGAAAGTCATAATTCCCAAGGTTCTTCAAAAGTACACCGATTTCTCAATCATCGGTTAATTTTCAGGAAGTGGTGGCGGTGGAAGGAAAGAATTATTATACTCGGATGTTTGAACCTCCTGAATTTTCTTTTCCGGAATGGGTGGGATTTCAATTCCCGGAATGATGGGAATTTTATGAACAGTCTTGTACCAGATTACAAGAAGTGAAGCAACAACTCCATCGAGACTGAATGAAGTTTTCAAATCCTCGATGTATTCTTTCTGGCTGGCAGTTTCAATATCCGTCATCGAGAGAATTCGTTCCCATTCACTCCATGGCTTTCCGGTTCGCTGTTCAATAATTATTTCAGTCGGTTCCTGACGTTGTGGATTTTGCATAATGGTTCTAAAAAAAATCGGCTGAATATATCGAAAACCGTCTCCCACTTCCAAAATGAAAAGAAATTTTTTTTTATCGCAAGGTTGTTGCCGATAGTGAAATAACCTTATATTTTGCCCAAGTTTTGCTAAACCTCCCAACGAAAAGTATTTTACGAAACTGAAAAATTATTATGGATAACGAAAGTTCTCAGGTTCAACAGAAGAAAAAACAACAAGCGCCTGCTTACTCCCAACGTCAGGCAGAGGAACGTCTTGCTCATTTTTTAGAAACCATTCCCGAGATGAAACATCCGCGGGAAATGGAAACTGTTCTGTCCATAACCAAAGACATCATTGAATCAGGATTCGACGTAACTGCCGTACATCAAATGTTGGCAGAACGTGCGATGTTTTTTGTTCTGAAGGAATTGGAAGAGGCGCAGTTCCACCATAATCTTGAAGCGTTTATTCTTATTGCTAAACAGACCGTTGCAAACATCCGCCAACAATTGTATCAGGCGGGCGAGATGTCTATGAATCTGACGCGTAATAAACTTGAAGAGGGTGATGTAGGAATGGTTCGACGATTTCTCCACGTTTGCAAAACAGCCACTGATGAACTCCGCTCACAGGAAGAGCAACTCGAAGCACGCCTGATGGAGTTAGCGGATGAGAAGCTGAATGACGATACGATAGAACTCGTAGAAAATTATATCGGCATTGCAAAGTCAATCATTCCGGATTTAACTCCCCAACGACAGCAACTGACGGAAAAAGTATTACGACTTGCAGAACGAGCGCTCGACCAAGGGAAATTAGAACTCACTGAGCGATATGTTGGACTCGCTGCAATTGCCGGTGGAGATGTCGCCACTTCACAGGAATACCTTGCAAAAAAAGTTGCAGTACTTGCTGAAAAAGAAAATCAGGTTCCGATAAAACAACGGAATGTGGACCTCGTATGGCAATTACTTCGCATCATTAATAGCGTAAGTGGTGATTCGGCAGAAATTGAAAGAAAACTCGTCGCTGATATTGATGCACTGGAAAAGAAAAAACTGCAAATGCAGATTTTCAAAGGGATACTTGTTTTAGGAATTTTAGTAGGTTTAGTCTATGGGTATTTCTGGTGGAGAGACGAACAAAAATTAGCGCAAATCGAGGCTGAAAAACAAGCCGAACAACAGCGCGAAACTCTCTGGCAACAAAAGATAAGCAATGCAAAATCCGGTGATATACTATATGAATTTACCGGACATTCTGAGGGAATCACCGATATTGCAATTTCACCGGATAATAAATATCTCGTGTCAGTTGCGAATGACCACAGTACAAGAGTTCGTCGTTTGAATGACGGAAAAGAAATCCGATTACCCGATAAAGATGCCGCCATTTTTTCAGTAACAATTTCACAAGAAAAAGAAGCGGATAAATTTTCAGTGTTTGTTTCGAGTTCTACGACGATTTATGCATCACGTCTTCTTTCTGGTGAACGTGAAAACATGATTGACGCGCACGGTGATTGGATAAACGCCCTCACTGTTACTTTTGATAATCAATATCTTGTTTCTGCAAGTAACGATATGAAAGTAAAAATGTGGAACAGGAATGATGGCAGCATTGTGAAAGAATTTTCCGGGCATACCGCTCCAGTTTATTCAATAGCGCTAGATTCGAAAAATACGATATATTCTGCCAGCGATGATTCCACCATTCGTATTTGGACTGCCGCTTCCGACGTCGAACAGTCTATCGTACGAGGATTTGGTGCAGGTATAAAATCTATTTCACTTTTTGCAGATGGAAATACACTTGCACTTTGTGGTACAAATGGTATCGTGAAGGTATATAACATTTCGGAGGGAAAATTCACTACCGTTGATGTCGGAAACTTAGCAGTGAGCGCACTCAGTTTCACTTCGGATGGATTGCAACTCTTGATGGGAACAACAGATGGCAATCTGATAACTTGGGATAGAGGAAGCGCTAAGATTTTATCAACAACAAAACTTCATCAGGGAAACATCAGTTCATTGTGTATCAGTTCTTCGTCTTCATTTATCATCACCAGTGGAGGGGAAGATAATCTTGTAAGAGTTTTGAAGTACCGGTAATCTTTGGAGCATCTCTAAAAATCTTCAATGTTTACAGTAAAAATAAAAACCTTGAAGTTTTTGAAACTCGTTTTTAAAGGTGCACTTTGAATAAATATATAAAGTTGAACATCCAATCGGGATGTGGCTCAGCCCGGTAGAGCGCTTGGTTCGGGACCAAGAAGCCGGGGGTTCAAATCCCCCCATCCCGACATCTCAATGTTAAAGTCCCCAATTCAGTAATGAGTTTGGGACTTTTCATTTTTTAAACATCGTTCTCCTTCCCTCACTTTTCTTATATTCTCTCCGTATTTTTTCAAACTATGTCAAACTATCTCATCGCAATTATCGGACGCCCAAATGTCGGTAAATCAACATTATTCAATCGTATTATCGGTGAACGTAATGCGATTGTCCACGACTTACCCGGCGTTACGCGCGATAGGCACTATGCCGAGGCGGAATGGGCAGGGAAACAATTCACGCTCGTTGATACGGGAGGATTTCTTCCGAACAGCGATGATGTTTTTGATTCTGCTATTCGTGAACAGGCGCAAATTGCCATCAATGAATCTGATGCAATTATTTTCCTTGTTGATGCCGAACAAGGAGTAACTTCTGCTGATGAAGAACTCGCTACCATTATTCGCAAATCACAAAAGCCAATTTTTATAGTCGTCAATAAAATTGACAGCGATAAACGTGAAAACAGATTAGGTGAATTTTATAAACTTGGATTAGGCGAGCCGATTTCAATCTCAGCATTAGGCGGAAGAAGAATCGGAGATTTCCTCGATACGATTACGGAAGCAATTTCTGAATCGGCGGATGATACCAGTGATGAACGGTTGAGACTTGCAATTGTCGGAAGACCAAACGTTGGAAAATCCTCCATTGTTAATACCCTTCTTGGAAAAACACGAACCATTGTAACTCATATTGCCGGAACAACGCGCGACCCGATTGATTCCATTCTCAAAATAAACAAAGAAGAAATTCTCCTCATTGATACTGCGGGACTGAGAAAGAAAAGCAAGATTGAAGAGAGCGTGGAATTTTATAGTACCCTTCGGACAATAAAAAGTATTGAACGATGTAATGTTGCGATTGTCGTCATAGATGCCTCGGTTGGTTTGGAGAAACAAGATTTTTATGTGATTGAACGTGCTGTTGAAGCACGAAAAGGAATTTTACTATGCGGAAATAAATGGGATTTGGTTGAGAAGGATGATAAAACTGCGATAAAGCATGAAATCCGTTTACGAGAACAACTTCGCGAATATGATTACTTACCGATTATGTTTGTCTCCGCATTAACGAAACAGCGGATTCTCAAAATCATTGAATCGGCGAAGGAGATAAATGAAGAACGAGGAAAACGAATCCCGACAACAGAATTGAATAAACATTTTGAAGACACGTTTTTCAATTCGCCGCCGCCTTCGAAATCGGGAAAAGATATTTCGCTCAAGTATGTAACGCAAACTAAAGTGAATCCTCCGATTTTTTTATTCTTTGCGAAAGAACCGAAATTGATTACGGAAAATTACCGACGTTATCTCGAACGGTTACTGCGTGAGGGATTTGGGTTTGCTGGAGTTCCGTTGACATTGCAGTTTAGAAAAAAATAAAATGGTTTCCGGTTGGTGGTTAGAGGTTTGTGAAATGTTGTCCGAATGTCGAATTGGTACGAATTTACGAATACCACACATTCGTAAATTCGCAATCATTCGTTATTCGCACAATCAAATTTACTTACTCAAACCACAAACCTTAAATCACAAACCGTTTCGCTTCAAATGAAGAAAACCATTCTCGTTGTTGGCGGACTATCGGCTGGACCAAGCGCAGCAGCAAAAGCAAAGAGGGTCAATCCCAATGCAGACATCATTCTTTTTGAGCAAGGTGAATTTATTTCGTACGGGATTTGTGAAATTCCGTATTACATTTCCGGCGAAGTTGCAGATAAACAAAAACTCACTCCATTTTCTCCTCAAACATTTTCCATATTAAAAGGTGTAACGGTAAAAACATTTCATCGCGTTGAGCAAATTATTCCACAAAAGAAAATACTTGTAGTGCGGGATTTATCTCGTGGAGAATTAAAAGAATACAAATATAATTCTCTCATACTTGCAATCGGTTCTTCAACAAAAAAGTTGAATGTAGAAAATGAAAACGCAAGAAATGCTTTTCACGTAAAATCTCTCGAAGATGGTTTTGCAATAAAGAAGTTTGTAGATGAGAACAAACCAAAGAAAGCAATCATCATCGGTGGCGGTTATGTGGGAATGGAAATGGCGGAAACATTGCGGCGTTTGAATTTGCAAGTAACCATTCTTCATCAACGCAATTTACCGATGAAGGGCTTGGAAAATGATACGCGCGAAAAAATCGTTGAACAACTTTCAGCAAATGGAATTGAATTTGTATCAAACGTAAAAACAGAATCATTTCTTTTGGGAAAGAATGAATTGGTTTCGCACGTATTCACCAACAAGGGAACGTTTGAAACTGATTTAGTTATTCTTTCACTTGGTGTTGAACCAAATGTTTCTCTTGCAAAATCTGCAAAAATCAGAATTGGAAAACTTGGCGGAATCATTACTGACACAAAACAAATGACAAGTGTAGAAAATATTTATGCTTGCGGTGATTGTTGCGAGGTAAAAAATATTGTGAACGGAAAACCGATGTTGCTTCCCCTTGCAACAATAGCGAGCAAGCAAGGTTGGATTGCGGGAGAAAATGCGGCGGGAGGAAATGCAAAATTTGCCGGAGCGATTCGCGCAATTGCGTTACGTTTATTCGATTTGGAAATTGCGCACGTTGGAATTTCTTCCGATGAAGCGAAGGAAAGCGGATTTGACGTTCACGTGGAAAAAATTTCTACGCATAATAGAATTTCGTTTATGCCGGAAAGTTCGCGCATCAACATTATCGGAATATTTGATAAACGCAGTGGAAGAATTCTCGGCGCAAATTTATTCGGCGGTGAGGGAACAGTTCTTCGCGCAAACACACTCGCTGTTGCAATTCAACATAAACTTACGGTACAAGATATTTCCGATTTGGACTTAGCATACGCTCCGCTGTTCTCCCCGTTGTGGGATGCGGTTCTTGTTTTAGGAAATGCGACGAAGAAAAAATTACCTCGTTTTTAGATTTGCAGGTATATGCGACACGACAATAAAAGTAAATTTCGGAGGAGGTCAACATTCACTCTATCAATTTTTTTTCGGTACTATATTTGTCAGGCAAGCCAAAGTAAACAAATGCAAACTGTGTTGGAAAAAGGGAGAATGAAAGACGATGGATTCCAATGAAGAACTCAGAAAACAATACGTTCCTTAAATGAAATAATTTTCAATAAAATGTTTTCGAGAGATGATGTAAAGGGGAGTTAGTATATTTGTTGAGACTTTCCGGAACAATCTTCAACGATAGATAACAAATATTCTGAGTTGTAACACCAGGTTTTCAATGATGCTGAAGTCATGTTTCGCTTAGCATTTTTTTTGTGGTAGGTAGGTATCCATCTGATTATTAACAATGGATACCTCATAGTGTAAAAATACCCCATTCAATCGCTTAATTTTAAAAGAAAACCTTAACGATTATGATAAGGTTTATTGGTTTTTTGATTAAATTCAGCGTTTTGCGGAGAGGGAGAGATTTGAACTCTCGATACAACTTTACATCGTATGACGGTTTAGCAAACCGTTGCCTTCAGCCACTCGGCCACCTCTCCAAACAAAAATGCATCGGATGTGCGGTACACCCGATGCATAATGGGGGATGGGGGGCAACCCGGAGGTTAACCCCCCTAAAGCATTTATGGGAAAAGGAGCAAAAACCCATAAATGCGTGCAAAAGATATAAATATTATTTTAATTGCAAAACATTTTATGAAATTTTTTTTCTTTTTTTTTCTCTGTGTTTTTGTTGGTTCTTCTTCTCCTCGAACAAATCGTGAAGAATTTATTACTCTCTATACTGAAATTCTTTCTCTTGAACAGAGAAGTTTGCCGTACACTTCAGATTCAGTTCGTTTAGCATTGAATAAAAATGAGGTGAGGAACATTCTCAAAAAACATCAAATGGATATTGCCGAACTAAATGCTTTTATCGATGATATCAATTACAACCCCTACGAGTGGAAAGAAATCTTTGATTCAGTTTCAGTTCGCTTACAACGATTGAAGGAGATGGAGAGAATTCCGAACTAATTTTTTTTATAACAGATTAGCCAGCCAATGAAAAAAATAAATTTACATGCCAGCGATGAAACATTTACTGTACAAAAAATATTTTGTATCGGAAAAAACTATGCTGAACACGCAAAAGAAATGCAAAGTGATATTCCGGAATTTCCGGTAGTATTTTTAAAACCGACAACAGCATTAATTACAAATGGTGAGCAGATTTGTATTCCAACCATTTCAAAACAGCCGCACCACGAAGTAGAATTAGTTGTTGCAATTGGAAAAGAAGGAAAGAATATATCTGAAAGTGAAGCAGAAAATTATATTTTCGGTTATGCGGTTGGATTGGATATGACACTACGCGATGTTCAAAGTGAAGCAAAGAAAAAAGGGTTGCCGTGGACAATAGCAAAAGGATTTGATACTTCTGCACCGGTTTCTTCCATCGTCCCGAAGTCGTTTTTTAGCATTCCAAATCCTATTGAATTTTTTTGCACAATAAACGGAATTGAAAAGCAACGCGGTAAGTCAAATGAAATGATTTTTTCCCCAACCAAATTGATTTCTTTTATCTCAAAATTTTTTACACTCGAAGTAGGTGATTTAATTTTTACCGGAACTCCAAGCGGAGTCAGCGAAGTTCATCACGGCGATATTATTGAAGCAACGTTGGTTGGCTTTACATCAATTCGTCATCAAGTGGTATTTCTCTAATCAAAAAAGAATCGTGGTTATTTTCAAAAAAATATATTTTCCTTTTTTTCTTCTTCTCATCGGATTTCTTTTGACCTCGTGGAATTTTCCCAAGAGGAATGGATTAAAATCGAACGAAACGGTGTTTTCCCACTCAGCATCAGGATTTGATTTTTCTTTGAACTTCATTTGGCCAACCGATGCAAGTAAAGTTGTAACAAATCAATTTGGTGCTTACCGTAAAACTCATTTTCATGAAGGAATTGATATCAGCACAAATCGGAGAACAGGGTATGATGTGTATGCTGTTCGGAGCGGATATGTTTCGCGAATACGAGTTTCACCCAATGGATACGGGTTACAAGTTACAATGAAACACGTTGATGGCTCGAGCGCGAGTTTTTCTCACCTCAGCCGTTTTGCAGAGCGGATTGAACGATATGTAAAAAAGGAACAATACAAAGCGGGCGGTTATGAACTGGATATTGTTCTTGACAGTGGTTTAATGTATTACAATCAAGGTGATATTATTGCGTTCACCGGAGAAACAGGCGCGGGTCCGCCGCATTTACATTTCGAAGTATATGATAACAGTATGAACCCGGTGAACCCTTTGTTGATAGAAGCGTACCAAATTAATGAATCAACGCCGCCGATTATCGGGAGATTATTATTGCAACCGCTAACAGTTTCTTCTCGTATAGACGGGCAGAGAAAGAGTAAACGGTTTTCGACAAAGAAAAAGCCGAATTCAGAATATGTAATCACAACACCGATTCACATTGCAGGTGATATTGGAATGGAAGTTTTTACCGAAGACGTTTCCGATAGTGAGCGCCGACTTTCAGGAATTTATACGTTGCAACTGTTCCTCGATGATACTTTATTGTACGAAGCGCAGTATAATTCATTACGAAATAACGGGGCGAAGGAAATTGCTTTGCATTACAATTATCCATTGATGCGGAACGAAGGAGCGAAATTTCAAAAACTCTATATTGAAGAAGGAAATCCGCTCCCATTGTATCAATCTCCTCAAATACTAAACGGAATTATTCGTTCAGATAAAATTACTCCGGGTGAACATACATTCAAAATTGTTTCAACAGATTTAGCAGGAAATTACGCTACATTAAGCGGAAAATTAGTTTCCAATCATATTCCTGAAATTACAAACGCAACCTTCACGGGAAAAAATATTTCGTTCTCTTTAAATAACGAGAATGTCGTGAAGGAAATTCAATTATCAACGAAGTTCAATGGCAGTGTCTGGAAAACGAAATCAATAAAACTATTTTCACGTTCAATGAGTATTCCCTTCACGCGAAGCAACGGTGATGTTGTTCGGCTCGTTGCAACGAATAAATATGGAACAAGTTCGTTCCCTGCTTTTATTTTTTTGAAGCCGGTATCTGTTTCTTCACCGACAATAAAAATCGAAAAGCAGATGAAGGGAGGTGAGATGGAATTTACAATCCGTGCAAATAGTGCATTCACAAAACAGCCATCAATCGGAATACGCGAAGGAGCGGTGGATAGGCAAATTATGCTGAATGCCCTTGATGTGAACGAATACCAAGGTTCGTACGCTCCATCAACGAATTTTATCGGCGAAAGAACGCTTGAAGTATCAGGCGAAGTGGGAGGAAAATTTGTGCAATCATCTGAATCTTTTTTTCTTATTCCGATTGACCCCCATCAGAGTGGGGAAATTTTCTCAAGCGATAGGAATATGAAAATTACGTTTGAGAAAAATTCGGTGTATAAACCCTTGTTTCTTTCCTATGCAGAAAAAGGAAATGGAGAAATGAAAATATACAGCGTGTATCCTAATGACGTGATGTTGAAAAAAGGGGTATCGGTTTCTTTGTATTATCCAAAAGAAATAAACCCGAAATATCTTGGCTTTTACTGGAGTGATGGTGTGAAATGGAAATTTCTTTCATCAAAATTAGATACGACAAAACTTTCAGTCACTGCTCTGCTTACACGGACGTTTGGGGAAGTTGCGTTATTTTCTGACAGCATACGACCAACGATTAAGCATTTCAAGATAAAGGGAAACTCTGCCCCGTCTGTTCAGTTTGCTGTGCGAGACGATATGAGCGGAATAAACTTAAACGACGCGAAACTTTTTGTAGATGGCGCTCTCGTGATTCCGACAGTAAGCGAAGGAGGAATTTATAGTGCATATCTCGAAGGGTTGTCGAGCGGAAAACATTTGGTGAGATTAACAGTGAAAGATAGAGCAGGAAATAGTACCACCGAGGAACAGCCGGTACGGATTCCTTAAAAAAAAGAAAAATATTTTTTTCAAATTAAAATTTATTCCTACTTTTTGCCCGACTTCAACATCAGATAATTTAAAATCCAATATTTCATTCACTTTATTATAAACTTTGAAAGGTATATTCAATGAGTTCAGTACGTTTGTTAGTAGGCACAAAGAAAGGCGCATTCATTCTCACCGCAGATGGAAAACGTGAGAAATGGGAAGTGAACGGTCCGTTTTTCGCCGGTTGGGAAATTTATCACGTTAAAGGTTCTCCCATTGACCCGAATAGAATTTATGTTTCGCAATCGAGTGGCTGGTTCGGACAAATGATTCAACGGTCAGATGACGGCGGGAAAACATGGTTTCAACCCGGAATGAAACCGGGAAACCCAACAACAACTCCCGATGGAATGCCGGCTACCGAAAGCAATAAATTTCTTTACGATACTTCTCCCGAATCCGGAAAACTTCTTACCACACATCAATGGTACGATGGAACGCAACATCCTTGGGAATTTAAAAGGGTGTGGCATCTCGAGCCATCACTCACTGATATTGATACGGTGTATGCAGGTGTTGAAGATGCGGCAATGTTTCGTACGACGGATGGCGGAAAAAATTGGAACGAACTTTCCGGACTTCGCGGACACGGTACCGGACCAAATTGGTCTCCCGGTGCAGGAGGAATGGGATTGCACACAATTCTCATTGACCATCAAAATCCAAAGCGAGTGTTTATTGCAATTTCAGCTGCGGGCGCATTTCGAACTGAAGATGAAGGCGAGACGTGGAAGCCGATAAATCAAGGACTTATCTCGCAATACATTCCCGACCCAAATGCAGAAGTTGGTCATTGCGTTCATCGCATTGCAATGCACAAGTCGCGCCCGAATACATTGTATATGCAAAAACATTGGGACGTAATGCGAAGTGATAATGCCGGTGATTTATGGCATGAGGTGAGCGGGAATTTACCAACGGATTTTGGTTTTGTAATTGATGTTCACGCGCACGAGCCGGAAACAATTTATGTCGTTCCGATTAAAAGCGACAGCGAACATTTTCCACCCGAAGGAAAGTTACGTGTCTATCGCAGTAAGACGGGGGGAAATGAATGGGAAGCGCTCACCAAAGGTTTGCCGCAGAAAGATTGTTATGTAAATATTCTCCGCGATGCAATGTGTGTTGATTCACTCGATAAATGTGGAATTTATTTTGGAACAACAGGCGGACAAGTGTATGCTTCTTCCGATTCCGGTGATAATTGGAAAGCAATTGTTCACGATTTGCCAGCAGTGTTATCGGTTGAAGTGCAAACAATTGTATGATTCGTGTTATTCTTCCACCGTATTTACGAACAATTGCAAGTTTAAATGGCGAAGCAAAACTTTCTATCGAAGGAGAAGTTACGTTACGTTCTGTAATTGATACGCTGGAAATAAATTATCCGATGTTACGAGGAACAATTCGAGATTATGCAACTCAGCAACGTCGTCCATTTTTACGATTCTTTGCTTGCAAGGAAGATTACTCACTGGAACCGTTAGATACTTTGCTTCCACAATCAATTGCTTCCGGCAAAGAGCCATTTTTCATTGTTGGTGCAATTGCTGGAGGATAGAAATGAGATTTGAGAATTGAAAACACAGAAGCAGTATCTCTTTTTCGATACTGCTTTTTTTGTTTTTACAATTGAACCGTCCTAGAATAAGTTGACACAAACTGAATCAACTTATGGAAAACACAAAACGAAACGGGAACACAAAACGGACGCAAAGAGATTACGGATTAGCGTTCAAATTACAAGTCGTCGATGAAGTCGAAAAAGGGCAACTGACATACAAACAAGCACAAACGAAATATGGCATTCAGGGTCGCAGCACGGTTTTGGTCTGGTTGCGAAAACATGGTAGATTGGATTGGAAATCT
>JAGXRH010000196.1 GCA_018335975.1 Ignavibacteriales bacterium | reverse complement strand
GCTTGATGAACGCTTTGTCTTCCAAATCCAGAACCCGTTCTTTTATTTTTTCGAATTCACGAAGTGTTTCAGGAAGTTGGCGAAGTGCGGCTTCTACTCGTTTTGCAACGCTATGTTCTTTTGCCGGATAACCGGAAAGAATTGTTCCGGAATTTGAAACCGATTTTGTAACACCTGATTGCGCGGCAATTGACGTTCTTTCTGCTATTTCAATGTGCCCTGCAAAACCAACTTGTCCGCCAATCATACATTCTTTCCCAAGTTTCGTGCTTCCGGAAATTCCCGTTTGTGCGGCAATAACGGTGTGTTCGCCGATAACAACATTATGCGCAACGTGAATTAAATTATCTAATTTCACTCCGCACTTAATTCGTGTTTCTCCAAACGTTGCACGGTCAATCGCACAGTTCGCTCCGATTTCCACATCGTCTTCAATCACGACTTTTCCCACTTGCGGAATTTTTTGAAACGCACCGTTACTTGCTGGAATAAACCCGAAGCCATCGCTCCCGATTACTGTTCCGGAATGAATAATGACCCGCTTTCCGATTTCCGTTTGTTCACGAATTGTAACATTCGGATAAATAAAACTGTTCTCTCCAATCGTAACATCATTCCCGATATAATTATTTGAAAGAAACGTTACGTTATCACCGACCTGACACCGTTCACCGAAAACCACATACGGACCCACCGAAACATTTTTTCCGATTGTTGACGATTGCGGAATAATCGCCGTGGGATGAATACCTTTTACAATTTCTTTTTCCGTGGCACGAAAAAAAGAAACAACCGAAAGGAAAGAATGGTACGGGTCAGAAACTTTGATAAATGTTTGTTTCTTACCGCCGGTTTGAAACGTGCGCGAAACGATGACCACAGATGCCTTCGTTTCATCAAGGAATTTCAGATACTTTTCACTTGCAAGAAAAGTGATGGTGTTTTCACGGGCATCTTCAATCGTCGCAACATCGTTAATACTGATATGTGCATCGCCAATTACTTCACCATTAATTTTGTTCGCTATATCAGAAACCGTCAGTGTCATTTGCCGTACTTCTGCATTTTCTCCAGCACCTTTTCAGTCAAATCGTATTTCTCGCGCGAGTATAACAAAAGAATATCTCCGCTCTTATCGAAGACGTAATCATAATTATCTTCATCGGCGATTTCGCGCAACACTTTGAAAACTTTATTCTGAATCGGTTTCATCAATTCATTTTGTTTGGTGTACAACTCGCCTGTCGGAGAAAATTTTTTGTTCCGAAAATCCATAATAGATTTCTCAAGGTCTTGTAACTCTTTTTCTTTTTCCGAGCGGGTTTGGTCGGTCATCACTAATTTTTTCTTGTCATAGTCTTCAAATTTTTTCTGCCAATCCGCCTGCATTTCCTGCAACGAATCCTGCCATTGCTGCGTGATTGCATCGAATTGCCGTTGTACATCCTGCGCTTCCGTCAACCTGCCCATGATGGCTTTGAGATTGATATACCCGACTTTTGTCTGAGAATTTCCCGATGAAATACAAAAGAGAATGATGGTAAAGAAAAAGTATTTTTTCATAATGAGTAAGAGAGTATGTTCGTGGTAGTTATTTTCCTCGTTTCAATTTTGAAAGCACGTCAAACGTTAAATCGTACGCTCCTTCTGCAAAGAGTAAAAACTGCACGGTTTCGTTTTTATCGAAGACAAACTGAAATTTCTGTTCCTTCGCAATTTGTTCGATTGTTTTTAAAATTTTGTCTTTAATCGGTTTCAGCAGTTTATCACGCTCTTTTTCCAACTCTCCCTCGGGTCCAAGTTTCTGTTGACGGAATTCGTACGCCCGTTGTTCCAGTTCAAGAAGTTCCTGCTGCATTTGTTTCTTTGCATCGTCGGTCAACAGTGCGGCTTTCTTCTGGTATTCCTGCCCTTTATCCTGATACTGTTTACTGATTTTATCCATCTCATCCTGCCATTGTTTGCCGAGCGATTCTAATTTTTTTTGGGCTTCCAGCGCTTCAGGAAAATCATCCAATATCTTGGACGAATTCACGTAGCCGATTTTTTGCTGTTGCGCAGTACTGTTTTCCTTTCCGAAAAACAGAAAAAATAGAATGATGGTTAGAAAAAAAGTTTTATGCTTCACCGTTATCTCCATAAAAAATGTGGTTGAATATACTGTATTACTAATTGAAAAATGAAATTGTTTTGACGCTCGATTTTTTCCGATAAAACTTAGTCCGCTTGCTTAAAATCCTTTTCCGAAAACAAAGTGGAAACGCCACCCGTCAGGATTTCCATCGCGGAAATAAACGTCATCGAAACCATACCCGTAATCAAAGCCGATCATCCCGATGGGTAAAATCAATAATCGCGCGCCAAATCCTATTGAACGCTTTAAGTTAAAAACATCAATTTCTTTCGGCTTATCCCAAACGTTTCCCCCTTCGGCAAATGTTAAAAGATAAATCGGAATCGGGTTGAGCGTGAGCGAATACCGAAGTTCGACCGTGCTTTTAAAGAAGACGCTCCCTCCACGTGTTGCGCCACCGGCAGTTTGCGGTCCGATGGTTCTATCTTCATAACCGCGCAACGGAATTGTATTAAAATAACCGATACCGGTTCCCCCCATAAAGAAATATTCTATCGGCGGAATTTTTGAATCTTTCGTAAATCCGGAAACATATCCCGCTTGGAGAGAATTGTAGAAGACAAACTTATTATTTCCTAAAATGGGCGTGTATTTTTCGGAAGAGAAATTGAGTTTGAAATAATCAACATTCCCCGGAAGAATGGGACCGCCGGACATTTCCGTAGAAAGAGAAACGTTACTACCAACTGCAGGAAATATCGGACTATCGGTACTGTTTCGAGAAATTACTTGCGAAACAGATACTTGCGAAGTTTTACCTTCCAGATAAATTCCACCACCGCTCAGTGTATTGTTTTGCTGATAACGCATTTCCCAGTCGCCGCGAAAAAAGTCGTCAGGCCATTTTAATCGCCTCCCAACTCTTCCTGAAATTCCCGTTTGGCGGTAATCAAAAACGTACACTTGTCTTGTATCGAAAATACTGAATCCAACGGATGTAGGAGTGTTGTATAGCCACGGTTCAGTGAAATTCAATGAGAAAGTTCGAAACCGATTTCCCTCGCCGAATTGCCATTGAAAGTTTAAAATTTGTCCTGCGCCGCCACTTAACGGTTCGGCAAGAGAAAAATTGTTGATGGTAAATCCTAATGCGCCGGTTGCTCCGAATGCCTGACTGTATCCCACAGAAGCATTCACCTCATCGCTCGATTTTTCTTCCACCGAATAAATCAAGTTAACCGTCTTATCATCAATGAGTTTGTAATCCGGACGAATTTTTTCGGGGTTAAAATAATTAAGTTGCGAGAGTTGGCGTATGCTTCGAAAAATTTTGGCGCGATTAAAATATTCACTTGGTAACGTAAATAACTCACGGCGAATAACATTATCCTGTGTTTTCGTATTTCCGGTAATACCGATATCACCGTTGCGAAATTGGTTACGCTCGCTGATATGAATCGTGATATCGAGTGAATCTTCTCCGACACGCTGCTCTTCGGGCTCTGCGCTGAACGTCAGATAGCCGTTATCAAGATAGAGAGAAGCGACATCAGTTTGGTCGCGATTGCCTTTTAAATTTTCTTCGAATTTCTGCGTGTCGTACACATCGCCATTTTCAAAACCGAGCCGCGCGTTGAGTTCATCGGAAGTATATATTGAATTTCCCTCCCAAATGATATTTCGAACTTTGTATTGCTCTCCTTCATTTATGTGAAGACGCAAGGCGATTGCCCCTGCTTCGGATAAATTTTCAGTAGAATCGGAAATCAATTGAAAATCCTTATATCCGTTTTTTTTGTAAAAACTTAAGAGTGATTGTTTGTCTTCTTCATATTTCTTTTTATCGAATTTGGAACTCCTCCAGAATTTCCACCACGTGTATTCATGCGTTTCGGATAATTCTGATTTCAAATCATCGTCGTCAAATGCTGTGTTCCCTTCGATTTCAATTTTACCCACATACACTTCTTCGCCCTCGGTTACTTTCATTTTCACAATGACGTAGTTTTCTTTCTCTTCTGCATCTTTTTCGAGCGTGTATTCTATGGCGGCGTTGAGGAAATTTTCTTTTTCGTATTCCGCTTTTATTTTTTTGATGATGGATGCCATTTTCTGCGGCGAAACAATCTCCCCTTTCTTCAAGTCCCCTTTTTTTTCAATATCATCTTCATCCAGTTCATCGTTTCCGGAAATTTCCCAACGGGAAAACCGAGGCAATTCATTAACACGAAAGACGAGATACATACCATTACCAATAATATTTTCCACAACAATTTGAACGTCGGAAAATATTTTCATCGCCCACAAACGCTCAAGTGCAGTTCGAAATTTTTTCTCGGAGGGGTACGTAATCGTATCGCCCACGCTGATTCCCGCACTGGCAAGAATCGCTGTCGGTTCCGAAGAAACATTTCCTTCTACAGAAAGACCAAGTACAACATATTTTTGCACCGGGCGCATTTGCGAATGAGTAGAAAACGGAAAAAGCAGGAAGAAAAGGAAAGGGAGGCAGTATGTTCTCATCTACCTTCCCAATGCGCGATGAAGGAGTGAATGGATATTTTTTTGCATTGTCGGTTTTCGTTGCACCTGTTCGCTCACCATTCCAAAACGGCGTTCACGTTGTTGAAAATCGCTGATTGCCTTATATAATTCCGCACGACGAAATTGCGGCCAATAGAATTTACTGACGAAAAATTCGGCATAGGCAATTTGCCACAATAAAAAATTACTCACGCGCATATCGCCTCCCGTACGAATAAGTAAATCCGGGTCGGGGATGTCATTTGTTGAAAGATAGTGAGCAAATCGTTCTTCAGAAATTTCATTCGAGGAAAGGAAACCGCGTTTAACATCATCGGCAATCGCTTGAACCGCGTGGGTAATGTCCCATCTTCCGCTGTAACTCAAAGCAAGGGTCAATGTAAGCCCCGTGTTGTTTTTTGTCTTTTCGATACCATCGTGTAACTCTTCTTGAATTTCTTTTGGTAAGCGGAAAATTTCGCCGATACTTTTCATTCGAACATTATTGGAATGTAATTTATCGGTTTCATCGCGGATCGCCCGCATTAATAGACGCATCAATAAGGAAACTTCATCGGTAGGTCGCCTCCAGTTTTCGGTCGAAAAAGCATACAAGGTAAGAAATTGCACACCTAACTGTCCACACGCCTCCACAGTATCGCGCACCGATTCCACCCCTTCACGATGTCCTGCAATGCGAGGAAGACCTCGTTCCTTTGCCCATCTTCCGTTACCATCCATAATAATGGCGATGTGTTTCGGAATTTCTCCGCTCCCCTTCAATTCATCTTGACGGGACGCATCCGTGGAAACTATTTTGGAAGTTTTTTTTGGCAAGGACGTTTTGAAAAAATGTTCCCGCTAGAATACGAGAACAGCGTAATACGTAAAAATATAACGACGGAGAGGTTTTCTCCGTCGCTCATCGAAACACGGTGAATGAAACAGCAACAAAGAACAAAAAGTTTCGTTCCTCGTTTTGTTACTGTAATGATTTAACGAACTTCGTTAATTTAGATTTTTGGTTTGCGGCTTTGTTTTTATGAACATAACCGGCTGCGGCATACTGGTCAAGCATTTTTACCGTTGCTGTCAGTAATGCCTCTCCTTCGGGTTTTGTTTTTGCGGAACGTATTTTTCGGAGTGTTGTTCGTAACGTAGAAACTTTTTTCCGGTTTGCTTCGCGGTGGCGAAGTGCCTGTCGCGCGGCTTTGACTGCCGAGGGGTGATTTGCCATTGATAATCCTTAAAATGAAAAAAATATTTTTAAAATGCGGGCAAAATATACGGATTGGGATGAGAACTACCAATCATTACACAACTTTTACCCGTTCCCTTTTTGCATTTTTGTAAATTGAATTAACTTCAGAAACGGTACCATTAACGTATCGTTCGGAACAAGCGATAAATATCTTTCGGTAATCACTTCTGCATCATCGAGTAATCCGAGATAGAATAAGGAGGTTGCTAAACCCTGCAATGCGCTGTGGTTCTCTTCGTCGCGGATAAGGAGTTGCGTAAAATAATAGGCAGACTTTTCATAATTTTTCAGCAGCACATAGTTCATTTTGCCCAACTCATTGTACGCTTCCGTGTATGTAGAATCCACTTCTAACGATTGAAGAAAAAATGCTTCCGCTTCATCGAACCGTTCTAACTCGCGGTACATAACACCCATTACAAGAAATATGCGGGGGTCAGTTGTATTCCATTCAAGAACTTTTTCCAACGACTGAATGACTTCTTCTTTTTTACCAAGTTTCCTGTACGCTTCGGCAACTTTCCTCCATGCTGTTTCCGTATTCGGTGTGGTTTTCATATACAACTGAAGATACCGAACCTGATTTTCGTAATCTTTTTTTTGAAAATAATACCGCTCAAGTTCATAATAGAAATTCTGGCGAACGCGAACGCCTGCAAGAAATGGGTCATCCAATTTGAGAAATCGTTGTAAACTTTTTTCTTCACTATGGTTTAACCCCACCCAAACAATAAGTTGGAGAAGCGAAATTCCAACGAGCGAAAAAAGAAGTTTCTCACGCCCTTTCCATATTTCTCTTAGAAGAAAAAGAGAAAAAAGTGAAACCGGTAACAGAAAGACATAAATAACATCCCAATCGCGCGCCATCCCGAGTTCAAAATTAATAGTTCCAAGAAAAAATAATCCACAGCCAATCGCAGAAACCAGAAAAATAAATACCGAATTGTTCCACTCAATATTTTTTCTGAAACTAACGATGAACACAATCGCTATGGCAAAAGTGAATGGCACGTTCAACAGTAAAGCATTAAGAACGTCAATACAATGTGCAAACGAGAAAAGAGGGTACGAGAACAGACGGGATGGAACAGAAAATAACGAAAGAAAATGTTTCCCTTCTGCATCGCTGGTAGTTTTCAGGAAAAAATTCATCGGCGACACATCCAAAGCAACAAGACCCACGAGAAGAAGTACAATTGAAATAACTCCTGTAATCAATGCCTCTGTTTTACGTTTTAAAAAAACGAGAATCCAAAACACAAAAAAACTGGGAATCATAATGAGACTTCCCATATTCAAAAGAAGCAATAACGCAAAAGCAATCCCCGGAACTACGAAATACAACTGGTCTTCTAACGCTAACCAACAACAAAGGAGGTACGCTACCATGGCGCAGGAAAAAAGAGTATAGTTTTCTACATAACCGAAGAAGAACAAACTCCCAGCACCGCATAAAAGCAGTCCGCTGATGAGAAACTTTGTGAAATGAATATCAGCTTCATCCTCTGTTTTCGGAAAAAAATAACGAAAGAAAAATGAAAGTAAGCCAAAAAAAACTACCAGTGCAATCAGCCCAACTATTCTGAATACTAACGGAATATCGCTTGATTTATACACCTCTAACCCAAAAACAAGTATCCAGTTTAAAATAACAGATAACGGTTCGTGATATGCTTCATCGGCATGGTAATATTTTTTTGAAAGAGAAAACGGGTCCTCCTCCGATTTATCATTCTGTTTTTCCTGAATTGAGTTTCCATACACACGAAGATATCCTGCCCCATCACCCAAAAAATAACTTCGAACTGGAACAAACCAACAGACAACTAACAGCGCTAACAAAACAATGATTGAAGATTTTTTCCCTAAACGATTTTGAAACGATGAAACGAAATTTTTTGCCCATAGAAAGGCGTTATCTCGCCAGCGTGGAAAAATAAATACAACGGAGTGGATAAGCCAAATGATTTTGAATGGGAAGGGAAAAAAGGCGAGCGGATTTACTCCCCAATTCCAATCTTCGGGAATAAATGCGTTAATGCCTACAAGGAGAATAAAAATCCATACCCACCTTGTGAGTATGGAATCGAAACGACGAAGTTTTAATTCTTTTTCGTTATCAGAATCGAAGCGAAGAAATGACATTTTTCAGGAGTTCAGAAATTTGAGCGTAAAATAACGAAACTCCTCTTAAAGGAAGAAAAATATTTTAAAAATAACTTTTCACCTATTTGAAAGAGAAAAATTTCATTTTGTTTTCTTGTAAATGTGGATTAAGAATTATTGACTTTGCTCAAAAAAACAGATTGGTGAATCAACGCCACCACGATTTAGTATGAAAGTTAGCGACCGATTACTTCATAAGAATCATCTTATGAGTTTTAAGAAATGTTCCTGCCTGCAATCTGGTGAAGTAAATCCCACTCGGGATATCCCCCGCCTCAAAAATAACTTCGTAAACCCCTTCATCCATTACTTCGTTATCAATTATCATTGTTACTTCCTGTCCAAGTACATCGTAGATCTTCAGTGTTATCGATGACGATTGACTAATGACAAATGACAATGTCGTCGCCGGATTAAAAGGATTCGGATAATTTTGCAACAACAAAATATTCTCCGGTACACTTGATGTAAACTCTCTTTGCCTAAACAATCTCTCTCCCCCGCTTCCTCTTCGTAAAAATTCAACTCCATCAATCCGTACGTCGCTGGTTAATTGCAAGGGGCTCCAGCCAATAGTATCAATCGGGGAACGAAACGCTTCGTTGACCGCGATTATCGCTGTTGTTATTTTACTGTATTCTTCGCTCGGTGTTGTTCCTGTGTAATACCGTTTGTAATACGTGAGCAAGGTATCTATTTCTGAGGAAATCTGAGCAAGTGTTTTCCCCTGTATCTTCAATCGTTTCGTAACGAATGTATCGGGATTTTGTTGTGGATTATCATATACCAAATTTCCAAATCCCGAAGGAGTGATGTTCTTCGCGCTCGCGGCAATGTTTACTTTTAACGCAAAGAGTTCTCCCGCAAGTTGATTGCTATAATTATCTGTCTTGGGGTTTTTTAGTTCTTTCGTGAATGCTCTGTTGTTACCAAAACGGTCAAACCCGCGCGCGGAACCAAATTGCGTCAACGACTTTTGCACATCTTTCGATTTTCCAATATGCCGTATCCATCCGTATTTCTTCGCAGAGTCTTTCACCGCTTGAGAAATTCCTAACACCATTCCTCCGGGGAATTTCGGATCGGTTTTCACTTTCAATTTTTTGAATGGTCCGGTTACAAAAAGGGTATCGAGCACATTTCCTGTTGTCGGCATTGGTCGCACCCCTTTCTTCGGCTTTTTCACAGGGGCTGTTTTCAAATCCGATTGTGAAAACGTGCGGAAAGTTGTGGAATCTGATTTAGCATAGACAGTAATTATGCACCAAGCAATGTTACTCACGGCATTCAACGAATCCCGGCAGTAAAATGAAAACGAATCCAACCCGACAAACAAATGATTTGTGCGATAGAAAACTTCCCCTGTTGAGGAATTAAAATCTCTGATTATTCCATTCATTGGTTGGGTGTCGAGGAAAAATGTTACCCTTCCACCCTCAGGGTCTTCGCCGATTAGGGTAATTGTTTTCGAACGATTTTTTTCGATAGAATCGGAAAGCGAAACTGCAACGGGATAATTGTTTATCACCCTGAACGATACTCGTATAAAATGGTTTGTCTTTACATTGCTGAAAATATAAGAGCTATCCCTCCCACTATAACCATTATCCACAATCACGCTATCAATTTTGTAATTTGGGTCGGGTGCAACGGTAAATATCTGACTTCCGTTGCAATTCACTGTTACATTTCCGTTCGGAGAAATACTACCGTTCTCTCCTGCCGTTGCAACAATCGTATATTGTTTTGTGGAAAACGTTGCTGTGATACCATGATTAGCAGTCACATTCCTAAAAGTGTACGAAGAAACAGCGCCGGCATTTACTTCCCCATCAATGACTACGCTTGCAACATTGTAGCATGCGTTCGGAGAAATTGTATAAACCACACTATCGCCATAATTGACGTTTGAAGTTCCAGGAAAGATTGTTCCGTTTGCACTTGACGCCACAGTAATTGTGTAACTATTAATCGCAAACACGGCTCGTATCGTGTGATTCGCTGTAACATTAGTAAAGGTGTAACTCGGAACTGAACTAACTCTCACGCCATCCACGATGAGACTATCAATATGATAACCGCTGTTTGGTGAAATGGAAAAAATTTGATTTGCACCGGAATCAATGCTTACCATTCCGGAAGGACTTATGGTTCCGTTTATTCCAAAAAATGTTGTAATGTGGTAGGTCGTGTTTGCGTTAATCATAAAATTCCCTTCTGTGGCGAATTGCGATCCTGTAAATGCATTATCGACCGCCTGAACACTCCAATAGTATGCACCGGAAGAAAGATTTTTTATTGTCCAAAAAGTATCCTGATTTGCATTTCCAAGTTGCACGACGCGGCGAAAACCATTTCCGACATCTGCCATCGGTGATTGAGTATTAATGGCATTTGATGATGTTCCTAACCGAATATTGTAATGAAGCCCGGAGGAAGGGGTTTCAGTATCGGTAGATTTCAACCATCGCAAGGTTACTGATGAGCCGATGATAGTTGAAGATAATCCGAACGGAGGGGCTGGTGCAGTATTGATTGACACACCATTGTTTTTATAAATTTTTGAGACGGCTATCCCTCCAGAAGTCAAGCCGGTGAGGAGAATATCTAAATCACTGTCGTTATCGTAATCACCCCACGCAACACTACTATAAGAAACTCCTGTTAAACTCCCAACATAAACTTCGGTATAACCCCCTCTGTTATTCTGATATATTTTCGAAATGGGATTATTGTTTCCGTCGAATCCGGTGAGGAGAATATCAAGGTCACCGTCATTATCATAATCACCCCACGCTGTAGAACTGAAATGAACCCCAGGCAAA
>JAGXRH010000195.1 GCA_018335975.1 Ignavibacteriales bacterium | reverse complement strand
ATATACTGTGCTTCCTTGAACCGGCTTGATGTGAGGATATTCCAACCGTGCCGCCATTTTATTTGCCCCAACTTTTTGCAACAATATTTCTCCGTCCTTTCCTTTCAAGAGAGAATCCAGCGCCAATTCAACGCCGGAAATTCCAACATTATCTCCATTGGTAAACCCCAAAAGTTGTGCTCCTAATTTTTCTGAAGGATACATTCGGTGAGGAAACGGAAGTTCTGTTATGAGCGGTAAGCTCTTCTCGCGAACTCGCGTTGCAAGTATCGGGGAAACCGTCCGCTCTAAAACCACATAGCGGGGATACGAACGAAATTTTTTCAGATACTCTCCCGGAGGAACACCAAAAATTGAACTCAACTCACCGGCAATATATTTTCGTACGGAATCAGGAACCCATTTGGAGTCAGCAACGTACGATGGATGATACGCACTCGTTACTAAAAGTTTTCCGTTTCTGTCAAACACATTTCCCCTCAATGCATGTAATTGAACGGAATGTTCGTGTTGGTGCTCCGCTTTCTCCGCGTAATATTCGTGTTTGAGGATTTGAATGTAAAATAGTTTTCCCGCGATTACCGTAAAGGCGCAACAGAAGAAGAGGAATAATATCCGCGTATGTTTCCGAAACCGCTTCTCACGCTTTTCCTGTAATGTTTCCTCGTCGAAAAGTTCAGAAATTTTCGGAAGTTTGTTTTTTGAAAGAAGGAATTGAATGCGTTCTTTCACGGTACGCCTCCTCTTTTTTCACTCGAGAGTTCAATCGTGGGGTCGGTCAGATGTTTCAACCCAAGTTTCAATGATGCGTTTTTAGTAATGACATCAAAACTTGTTTTGCTATCCAACCGTGACCGATAACCGGTAATTTCGTCTTCCATCTTTTGGATTTTCTCCCCTAACTGATAATTTTGGTCTGTCATAGATTGAACATAAAAATAGTTTAGCATCAGAAGAATGAGCCAAACCATCAAAACAATAAACGAAACAAGAAAAAGGGTAACTCTCCGGAGTTTTTTCCTCGATGTTTTCGATTTTCGTAGAGGTAAATTCTCCCCCCTGTTCGAATCAAAATTCTGTTTTGATTTTTCCTGATTCAATGACGCGGTTTCTCCACGCACTGTAAAACTATCTATAACCATCGGTATCCAAATTTCTTTCAGTAATAAGGGGATCTCTAAAAACCATATTTTTTAAACACAGAGAGCACAAAGTATTTTCACCAAGAACACAAAGAGCAATACATTCAATACTTTGCGACCTTTGTGCCTGCTTTGTGTCCTTCGCGTTTAAATTCATTTTTATCTATGACTCGTAGAGAGTTATTAGAGATGCCCATAATAAGTTACATTTATCAACTTTAAATCATCAAGGTAATTTTTCCGCTACACGCATTTTCGCGCTCCGTGAACGAGGATTAGTTTTCAATTCTTCCTCGGACGGAAGAAAAACTTTTCTCGTTAATATCATAAGTCGAGGACTTTCATTTTTTGCATTTGCTTGAAACATTTGTTTCACAATTCTATCTTCAAGCGAGTGATACGAAATAACAACGATTCTTCCTGTCGGTAATAACACATCAATCGCTTGTTCCAATGCTTGTTTCAAACTTTCCAATTCATCATTCACTGCAATCCGTACCGCTTGAAAAATGCGAGCGAGTGATTTATTCAAAAACTTTCCACCAACACATTTCTGTACGAGTATTTTTAATTCTTCCGTTGTTGATATCGGTTTCAATTTTCGCTCTTCAATAATTCGTCGTGCAATTCTTCGAGAGTTTCGTTCCTCGCCGAAGTAAAAAAATATATCGGCAAGTTCTGATTCATCGTACTCATTGATAATCGTGTAACCATCGAGTTCTTGTTCTCGGTTCATCCGAAAATCTAATCGCGCATTTCCTCTGAATGAAAACCCTTTGCTCTCATCGTCAATTTGATATGATGAAATCCCCAAATCGAACAACACGCCATTCACTTTTTCTGTTTTTCCTTTTTCCAAAATTGTTTTCAGATTTCTAAAATTATCGTGAACTAAAATTTTATTGGAAAATTTTTCTAATCTTTTTTCTGAAAAAAGTATTGCATCGCTATCAGCATCAATCGCAACTAATTTTCCATTGGAAGAAATTAGCTCCAAAATCTTTTCCGAATGTCCGCCGCCGCCAAGTGTTGCATCAACATACTTTCCGTTAACATAGGTAATCAAAAACTCAATTGCTTCTTTTTGTAAAACGGGAATGTGGTATGCTTCTGTCATTCATTTTCCGTCATCCGCATTTTTCAAAAAATGCAAGAAGATTAATTTCCACTTCGTCCGAACGCTTTCGAATACAATTCTTGGGAACGTGCTTCGGTTCGCTTTTTGAATTCATCAAACGTTTTCGGCTCCCACAATGCAAGCAGGTTCCCAACGCCGATGATGACAACTTCATTCGTGATGTTTATAAAACGACGCATTGATTCCGAAAGCATAATGCGGGATTGCGCGAGAAGTTTACACGGTTCGGTAGATATTCCGACAAACATACGCACCGCAATATCATCGCCGCCTGCGAGTACGGAATAATTTTTCATCCGTTCGACGACCGCTTCAAACTCTTTTTTCGGGTATAAAAAAATACAATTTTCGTGCGGACTTTGCGTTGCATAAAACAAATCGTCTTCTTCCGTAAGGAATTGCCGAACACGTGAAGGGATTTTCACACGTCCTTTTGTATCCACGGAGTAGGTTTCAGCCCCGAATAAAAACTGCATTACTTGCGAAATTTACTTATTTCAGATTTTGATTAGACCAAAAACGTACATTTCTGTACACAAATGTGGCGTGAATATAAAATACTACTAATTCAAAAGCAAGTGTTTTATGAAAAAATTAAAAATATTTTTTGTGGGAGGTAAAATGAACTTCAGTTCGTTATTTGGAGGAAGGGAAAAAAATGAAGTAGTGTAATGAGGTTTTAAAATAGAAAAATCCAGTTGTTGCTGGATTTTTATTTGAATGATAAATGAGTCAACTTCTGCTTTGTTGCTCCTTATTCGTCGTACCGTGTTGAAGGAGGAATAAGAATATGGCTAAACACAAAGGCGACATTTCAATTGTTCTGTTTTTATGTTTACCGAAACGTTTATTCATTTTTATCTTGAATGGACGAATGTAGTTCACCATAAATAGCAGTAATGCACGATAAAGAGAGAAAGGTAAAAGTTTGAAAAGATGATACACGATATCAACCAAAAACGATAACCAACGAAAAGTAACAAACGTACAATATGCGGTAGTGTCAAAATTGAGTTGACATAAATTAAATTTCGTATCTTTGTTCACCTAATATTATGATAACAAAGATACATCAATGCCATGCATGCGAAAGCATTCGTCTCGTAAAAAATGGAAAAACAAAAAAAGGGAGCCCTCGGTATTTGTGCAAAGATTGTGGAAGAACGAGAGTGCTCGAGCCAGAAGAGCGGTATAGTG
>JAGXRH010000194.1 GCA_018335975.1 Ignavibacteriales bacterium | reverse complement strand
CATTATCGTTTTCAAAGACAGACTATATGCACTATGGAGTAACAAAGTTGTTTATCATTAATTACAACAATGAAATGTCAACTCGTATTTGACACTACCGATTAATATTTGCACTTACATTAGTCAGAATATCAAGGTTTCCGTTTTGCCAACGAACAATAACAGAATCAGCATATTGGTATTCGTACAGACCAAAATGCGCCGTGAACATATTTTGAGAACGATAGCCGGAGCCGGAATTAACTGCGCGCATCATTTTTAGATTTCCCGCTTTCACTATTATCAGCGCACCGATGCCGAGTTTATTGCTTTGGGTTCCGACAAGATTAATGTTGAGCCAATGATTAATTGAGTCGCCGGAATTCCGGAACAGTCGGTTTGCCGGACCCGAAAGATATAAATCCACTTTGCCATCATTGTCATAATCCGCCGATGCACTACAGAGCGCCTGTGTATTTGATAAGCCGCTTTGAGCAGTAACATCGGTAAACGTCTCATTGCCGTTATTTCTATACAGCGCACAAATCGTTGTAGAACTGAATGCGGAAACAAAAATATCTTCAAATCCGTCATTATCAAAATCCGCGCTCATCACGCCCCATGAAATAAATGAACTTGTGAGACCTGCCGACGAAGCAATATCAGTGAAAGTTCCGTTGCCATTATTCTTAAAAAGTTGAATGGGAACTGCCGTTGAACCGGAGTACGGGGAAACGCAAAAATCCCAAAGCCCATCGTTATTAAAATCGAACCATTGCCCGCCTCGACTTGCGTTGAGAGTCTGAAAAGAATCTGATATTTCTGTAAACGTTCCGTCTCCGTTGTTCTTGTGAATAAAACTGGAAGTGCCCGCATCGAGGTTTCCAATATAAAGGTCAGAATATCGGTCATTATTGAAATCACACCAATGCGTTGCTTGTTCGAGGATGTTCGTTGCCTGATGGTTCACGCCCGCAAGTTGGGCAACATTCGTAAAAGTATTATCTCCGTTATTTTTATAAAGGGCGTCGGGATTTGCAGCAGTTGCACTCAAAGGTATGTAGAGGTCAACAAACCCGTCGTTGTTGAAATCAGCCCATCCCGGCATTTGTCCTCCAGTCATCGTGATTCCGGCTTCATTTTCAATATTCGAAAATGTTGTATCAATTCCGGACTCGCGGTTATTCTTCCATAAACGAACAGCGCCGGATGTTGCTGTTGTTACCAGATCAGCATCGCCATCATTATCCATATCAGCCCAAGAGCAAGTGATGGTGTTTGTCAAATCGTTTAATCCCACCATTGCGGCAATTTCGGAAAATGTTCCATTGCCGTTGTTTTTGTAAAGTTTGTTCGGTGAACTTCCTGAAGTGGGAACAAATAAATCGTGGAAACCGTCATTATTGAAATCTATCCACGCAATCCCACGCGCAGTACCATCACCAAGCCCTGTTCCGGAGGCAGAAGTTACGTCAACGAAAGAAATCTGTGAAGATGCGTTGAAAGAAAATGTTAGAATATTCAGTATTAGAAATAGGGGGTAAAATTTCATGGCGCAAAAATAAGAAGAAGACGTGAATTCAAAAACACTACTTGGTTGTGAAATTTTTCATTAGTGTATCCCGGGATGCCTCGCACTTCGGTTAAGAAAATCCGTAGTACAAGAAGTCGTGCGAAAAAGTAGAAATAAAAAAAAGCACCACAAAAAAATTAACTTTTTCATAGTGCTTTTTATTCACATCGTCAATGTAAGAGGAGGACATTCTCCAAATCTGGAGAAAAATCCCCTTACAACCATATTCGCAGAAATCTTTTGGATTGATTCTGCAATAAATCGGTGGTAACGAGTCACCGATTGCACACCAGATAATTATCTAACCCACAATTTCGCCTCCTCTCGCTCACAAGTTCAATAAAAAATTTACCAAATGAGCGAATGAAACGATGCAAATATTGATAAAATATTTACAATTTTTTCGCACAAATATAACGGAATTTATAAAGTGCAGAGGAAATAGTTAGTACGAGATTTTTGTAATCTTAAAATACTGGTTCCCCCCGTATTATTACGAGGTGAAAAATTGTTGATGTGAAGATGGAGTTCAAACCGTTATTAATCCGGAACGTATTGCGTATTTCGTTAATCCGCCAACGTCGTGGATGCTGAGTTTTTGCATAATGTTAGCGCGGTGAAACTCGACCGTTCTTGAACTGATGAACAATTTCTGTCCGATTTCTTTATTCGTCATTCCTTCAGCGATAAATTTAACCACTTCAATTTCTCTTCTGCTTAACGTTGGGGTGGTAGAAGCGACGGCATTGATTTTCGATTCGGTAAAGTATTTTCCTACAAGTAATTCCTGAATACTTGGACTGACGAATTGTTCACCCGCATATATTTTTCTGACGGCATTGATGAGTTCGTGCGAGATGGTATCTTTTAAAAGGTATCCTGCTACTCCCGCGCGAATTGCCTGAATAGCATATTCTTCTTTTTGATGTTGGGTGAGAATCAGGATTTTCCCTTTAAATTTTTCTTTCTGCAATTGCTGCGCTACCTCAATGCCGTTCGTAGAAGGCATCGTGATATCAAGAATGGCAATATGCGGCTGGAGCGACAGAATTTTTTTTAGCGCCTCGGAACCATCGCCCGCCTGCCCGATAACTTTCATATCACTTTGTTGAGAAAGAAGGAGTACTATTCCTTCGCGCACGATGTTGTGGTCGTCTGCAATAAATATTTTTATCATTTTATGTTCCCTGGGTAATTGGAATTTCTATACTGATTTCTGTCCCCTTCCCCGGCGATGAATCTATAATACAGGTTCCCCCTAATAATTTTGTTCTTTCATTGATGTTGAGGAGTCCGAATTGTTTTCCGGGCAAAGTCTCCGATTTTTGCATTGCGAAACCGAACCCATTATCACTCAGCGAGAGAGCAAGGTTGCCGTCGTCACGCAGAAGAAGTTGAATGGAAACATTTTTTGCCCGTGCATGTTTTTCAATGTTGGTTAATGCTTCCTGAACAATGCGGTAAATATTGATTTCATAACGTGCGGGAAGGCGAGGTGTTGCAAGGAAAAAATCTGTTTCTGTGGTAATTCCCGTTCGGCGTTGAAAATCATGCAGGAGTTGTTGAATGGCGATTTCTAAACCGAAGTCATCCAATATCATCGGTCGCAGTTCATACGAAATCTGTTTCACTTCGCTGAGTGTTTCCTGAATTGTTTTCGAGGCGATGGTCAGTGAATCCCATACGTCGCTTTTTCCTTCTGCGAGACGTTGGAGTGCGGAATCAATGGTGAGTTGGGCGGCAGTTAATCCGTGTCCGATGGCGTCGTGAAGTTCAAAAGCAAACCGTTTTCGTTGGTCGTCTTCAATAGTCGTTAAACTCAGAATGAGTTGTTCAATTTGGGTTTGGCGTTTTTGTAATGATTGAATTAAAATTTTCTTTTCATTATCGGCGTTAACCAGTTCCCGGATATAGTATTGAGTATTTTTCGTTGTGTAAATATAAATAACGCTAAGTAAAACAAGTGAAGTGATGACAGTAAAAATACTGGTCAACCGAAATTGGCTCTCTAATTCGTCAATGTGGAGGCGGACGGATTGCGCTGCTTCCCGATTCGCTTGTAACAGACGTTCCGAGATGGATTCCAGCCGGTTGCGATGCGGCGTGAGTTTTGTTCTGAGTAGTTCGGTGGCTTCGCTATGTCTTCCGCTATCCACGGCGGAAATTATTTCACTTCTACTTTTTAGATAGTCGGAAAAAGTTTTTCTGTATTCATCATAATTATCCATTTCGGCTTTTAGCGTAACCTTGGGTTCGTATTCATCAAGGAGTCGAGTTACACTCGTAGTTACAGAGTCTATTTGACTTTTAATTGAAAGTTGCTCCTCGAGGGATTGTGAAATTATGAGGTCGCGAATTAGAATACGAACATAATTCACTGAAATCTGTATCTGCCCGACGAGGCGAACACTCTCCGTATAATTCATTTCAATGTTTTCCACATCCTCCTGGAGGTTGGTTCCGAGAATTAAAATAAAACTGCCGCTGGTGAGAAAAACTATTACCATAAGCACAAACGCAAGACCAAGAATGGTTCGGTAGCGAGAAGTGTTAAATGGTGCACCGGTGTTCATTATACAAAATCGTTTAGTTCTGCAATAAATTCACGGGAATCAACATGGTATAAAAAAAATTGTCTTGGGAAATGTATTGCGGCAAAAAATAGGAAAGAATACTCATATTGACAATTTCTCTTTCAAAAAAAAACCTCGATTCGTACGGAACCGAGGTTTACATAGTAAGTGAGGAGAACCGTTATTTCAAAAGCATCATCTTCTTTGAGGAAGAAAAATGCTTCCCTTCATCCAGAGTGGTTCCGCTTACACGGTAGTAATAAAGACCGCTCGATAAGTTTGTTGCATTAAATTCTATCTCGTGCAATCCGTCTTCTCTTTCTTCATCATTCAACAATGTCGCCACTTCCTGCCCCAACAGATTATACACTTTCAGCGTTACCAATGAGGATGTACTGATGACAAATGATAACGTTGTTGTTGGGTTAAACGGATTGGGATAATTCTCCAACAACGAAGTTTCTTCCGCAATGAGCGAATGTTTGGCTGCAAATTGTGGTTCGGGAATGAGCGCGTTGCTATCGAGTTTGAGAAATTCGATTTCACTGATATCGCGGACAGCAGAAAACTCCACAGGGTCGGTCGAAGTTTGTGTCAGCGTTCCGACAAATGCATTGTTGATTTTCCGAAGAACAGAATCTTCATTGATAAATACACTCGGGTCCAATCCCGTGTAATACGTCATGTGGCTGTCAACTTTATTGACAATGTAAAAGAATGTTTTATTATGCAACGGATTTCCCTGGTCAAGATATTTCACCCGTTCCAATCCGGGAGGAAATACGCCGAACATACTTGCGAGCAAATTCACTTTCGCTGTCAATAATTCTCCTGCGAGCCGATTATTATACTTTGCAGATTTTGGATCTTTCTTTGCCTTGAAAAAATTAAACCCCGCCGGCGTTGCTGTTTGCGGGAAAAATGTTTTCAACGCTTTTGCTTTGGAAATCACGAGCCAACCAAAACTTCCCTGCGTCGCTTTTGGTTGTTCCACTCCGAGCACAATTCCTGCAGCTAATCGTTTTTTGTGGAAGACTTCGCCAAGAACATTTGCCGCTGTGGGAGTTGTCGTATTTGCAGCGGCTGTTGATGCAAGACTTTCAGCCGGTAATGTTCGGAATGTGGTATTGAAATAATTTCCCGTAAACAATAATGGAAATGAATCCACATTCGCTTTTATGAAATTTTTTACGCGCTCACCGAAAAGCAATTCCACTCCGCCTGCAGTTTGATGGCAATAACTCATAATCGTTCCTTTGCGTGGAATTGTGGGACCGCTATAACAACTTCCTTCGATACTCACGCACGAATCAATCGGCGGGTTCCAAAAACAATTATGCGTATGCGGCGAGCCGAAGTTGTGTCCGAGTTCATGCGCAATCACATTGACATCCCACGAATAGACTGCGAGAGGAAATAACCCGTCCTTCTGAATTTGACTTACGCCGTACGCAATGCTTGGAACTGCAAATGCAGGCATTGTATCAATAATATTTCCGAAAATCGAAACACGTGATGTATAGGCAAGTCCTCCGAAACTTGTTGCACCAATTGCTTTTCCTGAAATGAAGTGTGTGAGAAGGCGCGGTACACTTTTCATATACGAGTTCCAGTATTTTTCGACTTCGGTGAGTGCTTTTCCGGTTTTCTTTGCACCGTATGGGTCTTTTTTTGTTGTCCAGATTCGAAAATACGATACCCGCATCTTTACACCGATTTCATCTTCGTAAATGGAATTAACCGCGCCGAAGAGATTGGAAAGATAGGAAACGGCTGAATCAAGTTTACTTCCGCACGCAGTGAAATATTCGTAATCACATTCTAACGCAACAAACACACGTTTCGGTGCAGCGGTAATTTCCTGATGAAACTGTTTTCGCGCGCGTGGCATTTGGAGTATTTCCTGCGGTACTTCCAACTCATCTGCACCGCATTCGAATTCGGTTTGGAGCGGAAACAAATCATCTTCGCGAAATACGGTGTATTCATTCGGAGCGCCGTTCTTTTTCTGAGCGATGAGGTAGATATGTTGTCTATCATTTATGTAAGCGTACAAACGTGAATTGACAATACCGAGATATGCAAAGGAGTTATTGTTTCCGGTAATCTTGCCTTTGAAAAATTTTGTATCAGGTTTTGGAACATCTTTATCACCATCATCTGTGCCTGCAACAATGCGGACATTTTCGGCGAACACATCGAACTCTTCGAGCGAGAGCGAAACGATATTCCCCTCGGATAGGGGAAGTTCCACGCGAATTGATTGCGATGCATTTTTTAGTGCAAGTAATTCCTCGCTGTTGATTTCAAGAACGAGTACTGGAATTTGTTTTCCGTTGATGATAACAGGAAACGACAAGGTTTTTGCCGCATTAACGGTGAACGGAGCAATCGTACGTTCAGCGGAAAGGATTGGAGAAGAGAGAGAGAAGAAAAGAACAGTAAGGAGTAACGAAATGGTTTTCATAAAGATGGTCTTTCATAAATTAGTGAAGAAAAAAAGTTTCGTGGAGAATATAGGAAATCGAAATTCGTATGCAAAAAGAGGGTTGCATTATCATACTTTTCCTCACCGCACCGAACACACGAACAATTGTTTCGGGGAATCGGAAGAGAAAGGGGCATCGTAATAGTTGCCGAATTTTTCTTCGATAACAAAACCATTATAGTGTAAAAGCATATCCAGTTCCTCCGGGAAATAAATGCGCATTTTGAGTTCGT
>JAGXRH010000193.1 GCA_018335975.1 Ignavibacteriales bacterium | reverse complement strand
GGACGCAATCAAATCATCTTCTGAAAAGTATATTACCTCTTTGACCGCAACTAAATGTGACGGATTCTATGAATTAGGAATAACAGATTCGCTTCTACTTGAGTATTCAAAAGAATGTGAACTACTTGTTACTGCAGATTCAAAACTTTCCGATTATGCGAATGCCTATGGAGTATCAGTTTATGACATGGTCAAGAGTCGAAATGAACGAATGTAAATATCACTGCACACAACATGGGGTTTTCTGCTATGCTGGCAGACGAATATATCCTCATCTGTTTGCATCTATCAGCTGTGGTTCGGGCTGACCGAATAAATCTCAGCAAAAGAATATAACTTCATCTTCAGTTTTTCAATCGGCTTCAGTTATGGGCTGGACGATCCCTGAATACCAGCACAGCAGAAAGCCCTTGACGTTGTGCCTCATTGTAGAATGCCGACCTCACATTCAAGCACATTTGGTTTTTGCCGACACGCTAAGCCCAAACAGAAAACCAAAAGAGCTTGAATTTTGCCAACGCTTGACAGAATAAAATTTGTACCTTTGCAATTATAAAAAATATGACGAGATTTTTTTATATAGCATTATTAACCCTGATTGGTTTCTTTTTGACACCAACAGACACTTATGCTTGTGGGTCTAAATCTGAAAACGTAGAAAATACTTGCACCAAACTACCCGACACCAAAAAGGAAAAGAAAGATTGTTGTGACACAGAAAAAAAACAATGCGGTAAACACGGTAAAGACTGTGAAGGTAATTGTGGAAATCCGGCTTGTCATTGTCCAACAAATTGTACAAACTTTACGATTCCATCATTTGACGGATTTTCAGGAATTAAAACAATCGTTAACAAACCTAACTTTTATTACCAAGACACCTATTATTCATCAGGTTTTCTTTCTATTTGGCAACCGCCAAAAATAGGCTAATTTCTCGCCCTGACAGCCATAGGTCTGTCTATTTGAAAGCAATTTGTTTACTTTCATTTTCAATTTTTTCTTAAACATTTAATTTTAAAAAGATGAAATCAATAAAAATATTGATGGCAATTACACTTTTGCTATCGTTCACAGCGTGTAACGCTCAAATCAAAAACGCTAAAACCGAAAGCGTAAAAATTTACGGTAACTGTGGAATGTGCAAAAGCACCATTGAGAAAGCAGGAAATGTAAAGAAAGTAGCCCAAGTAGAATGGAATAAAGATACTAAAATGGCTACACTTACTTACGACCCAAGCAAGACTAATCAAGAAGAAATCTTGAAACGGATTGCATTGGCAGGTTATGATAGCGACCAATTTCTTGCACCTGATGATGCGTATGCCAAACTTCCAGGATGTTGTCAATACGAACGTGTAAAGAAAACTGAAGTAATTTTAACCGAAGTTGTTACAGACCACTCAATGCATAATCACGATTCAGCAACTGATACAAAATCAGAAATGAAGCAAGAAGTAAAAGAGCTAAAAGTTGTTTTTGACAACTACTTTGCTCTTAAAGATGCTTTGGTAAAGTCTGACGGAAATTTGGCTTCCGCCAAAGCAAAAGAATTGCTTAATGCTCTTAATTCGGTGCAGATGAATAAACTTTCCAATAAAGAGCATACTGCTTGGATGAAAGTAATGAAAGACTTAAAATTTGATACCGAACACATCGAAGAAACAAAAGATGTAGGGCATCAACGAGACCATTTCAATACTTTGTCAGATAATATGTATCAACTCTTGAAAGTTTCTAAACAAGAAACGCCAACTTATTACCAACATTGCCCTATGGCAAATGAAGGCAAAGGTGCTAATTGGTTAAGCAAGGAAAATGCAGTTAAAAACCCTTATTACGGTTCTCAAATGCTTACTTGTGGTAAAACGGTAGAAACAATTGAATAACAAAAAATGGTGTAGCCAAATAGGCTACACCATTTTCCACACCATTTTTTAAACGAAAAAACAAATGGAACAGAAAAAATATATTCCTGCATTAGGCTATGATTTTTTAACAGCCTACTATGATTTGGCAATTAAAATCACTATGCCCGAAAAGAAGTTCAGAAGACTTTTGGTTGAAGAAATCAATCCACAAGCGAACGAAAAGATTTTAGAATTTGGCTTTGGTACAGGACAAAATTTGCTTTTAGTACACATGGTAAATCCGAATGCAAAATTAGAAGGATTGGATATTGATCCCAAAGTAAAGGCAATTGCCGAACATAAATTGGCAAAAAATAACATTGAAATGCCATTGCATTTATACGATGGTGGTATTTTGCCTTTTACTGACAACAGTTTTGATAAAGTTTACAGTTGCTTGGTCTTTCATCAATTAGATGCTGAAACAAAATTGAATTGTCTTAAAGAGTTGCATCGGGTTTTGAAACCTAACGGTAAACTCATTATTGCCGATTGGGGAAAAGCACAGAACAAGTTAATGCGATTTACTTTTAGATTGGTTCAATTGTTAGATGGTTTCAAAACAACGAATGATAATGTAAAAGGATTGATACCCGATTTTATTTCAAAGGCAGGTTTTGACAATGTTTTGATAACAAAATCTATCAATACAGCAATTGGCACATTTTCTTATTTCAACGCAATTAAAAAATGAAATTTCTTAAATGGATAATCAAAAAAATATTTATGAAAAACTGTTGCCGATAGTTGTTTTACTATTGGTTACTACAAACGCTATCGCCCAAAAAGTAGTGCGATATGACCTTTATGTAAAAGACACTATCGTAAATTTTACAGGTAAAGAAAAACGAGCCATTGCTGTAAACGGACAAATTCCAATGCCTACACTTACGTTTATAGAAGGCGACACGGCAGAAATACACGTACACAATAGGCTTAAAGTAAGTACATCTTTGCATTGGCACGGTTTGTATTTGCCCAATAAAGAAGATGGTGTTCCTTACTTAACCCAAATGCCGATAGAACCTAATACCACACACGTTTATCGTTTTCCAATTATTCAAAACGGAACACATTGGTATCATAGCCATAGCGGACTGCAAGAACAAATAGGAATGTACGGTTCAATGGTTTTGCTCAAACGAACAGACGACCTAACTTTCAGAAAAGGCATTGACGATTTGCCGACTGTTCCCATTATTTTAAGCGAATGGACAGACTATAACCCTGACAATGTTCACAGAATGTTGCACAATGCCAATGATTGGTTTGCCATTAAGAAAAACACCGTTCAGAGTTACGGAGAAGCTATAAAAGCAGGTCGTTTCAAAACCAAATTGACCAATGAATGGAAACGAATGTTAGCAATGGATGTGAGTGATGTGTACTATGATAAATTTCTGATTAACGGAACATCTGAAAGTCAACTTTCTCAATTCAAAGCAGGAGATAAGGTGCGATTGCGAATTTCAAACGGTGGTGCATCATCCTATTTTTGGCTTACCTATGCAGGTGGAAAAATTACCGTTGTTGCCAATGACGGCAATGATGTGGAGCCTGTTGCGGTAGATAGACTGATAATCGGGGTTTCAGAAACGTATGACGTAATTGTTACCATTCCCGCAGAAAATACTTCTTACGAATTTTTGGCAACACCCGAAGACCGCACTAAATCAGCATCTATTTATTTAGGTTCAGGCATTAAGCAGTTAGTAAGTCCATTGCCTAAACTGAAATATTTTGAAGGAATGAAGATGATGAACGATATGATGAAGATGGACGGAACAATGAACGATATGGGTATGGATATGTCGTTACAGCAAATGGATATGAACACGGTAATGTATCCCGAAATTACAGGAAATAAAGAACCTATGAAAAAGGATAAAATGCAAAAGATGGAAAATATGGACCACTCACAGCACAGTTCGGTCAATTCGAATATTGTTACATTAAATTATGCAATGCTTAAATCACCAACCAAAACTACTTTGCCACAAGATGCACCAATAAGGGAATTAAAGTTTGAATTAACAGGCAATATGAATCGCTATGTATGGAGTATGGACAACATAGTACTTTCCGAAACTGACAAGATTTTGATTAAGAAAGGAGAAATAGTAAGGATAACACTCTACAATAACTCTATGATGCGTCACCCAATGCACTTGCACGGTCACGACTTTAGAGTTATCAATGGACAAGGCGATTATGCACCCCTTAAAAATGTATTAGATATAATGCCAATGGAAACCAATGTGATAGAATTTGAAGCGAATTTAGAAGGCGATTGGTTTTTTCATTGTCATATTCTGTACCATATGATGGCAGGAATGAACCGCGTTTTTAGTTATGAAAATCAAGCACCCAATCCCTTATTACCTGACAAAAAATGGGCTTACAAAAAGCTGCAAAGAGAAAGTAACGAACTTCATTTTATGTTCCAAAACGACTTTGCGACCAATGGAAATGACGGAATGACTATGTTACAAAATACCCGTTGGAGTTTTGGGACGGAGTGGCGTTTGGGTTATAACGACCACCACGGCTACGAATCTGAAACCCATATTGGCAGGTATATAGGTAGAAATCAATGGCTGATGCCTTTTGTTGGATTTGATTGGCGATATAGGAAACAAAATGGAGATTTTGAAAAAAATATTTTTGGGCAAAACAATACAAAAGATAATAGAACACAGCTTAGTTTGGGTGTTGCTTACACATTGCCAATGCTTGTGATTTTTCAAACGGAAATCTATCACGATGGTAACGTAAGGGTGCAATTAAGACGAGAAGATATTCCGCTTACTAAAAGATTCAGAGCATCTTTTATGATAAATACCGACAAAGAGTATATGTTTGGACTGAATTATATAGCAGGTAAAAATTTAGGTTTCAGAACACATTACGACAGTGATATGGGTTTTGGATTTGGACTAACATTAAATTATTAAAGCCAATGCTAAAAGCCATACACATTTGCAATTCGCACCAGCCGACATATAATCCAAAAATTGCAAAAGAGTATGTCTTTCCCAACACTGACGGACAAGCTGAACGAAAAAAACAACGAAGGCACAACAATGTATAAACGCAATAGCGGGTTTAGTGGTAATATAAAGTTTAGTTCATTTTACTAACTTTGTGCTAAACGGAAAGTGAAGTGCTTTTTAATCCGCTACTGCGTTTATACTAGACCGTTGTGTGCAATTTTTGCTTGCATCTCTCATATTATGGGAATTTTTTTATTTTTTGTCAAATAATGCCAAATTTTACAAAAAAACAACTAAATAGTGAAATAGTTTTCCAATATTTGCGTTTAACAAGCAAATCCTCAACAAATGATAGTTGAATTTAGTGTAAAGAATTTTCGTTCAATCAATGATTTGCAAACTTTAAGTTTTGCTGCGACTGGACTGAAAAGTTCCAGTGAATTCTCATACATTGATACTA
>JAGXRH010000192.1 GCA_018335975.1 Ignavibacteriales bacterium | reverse complement strand
CGTATTGCAAATATAATGGAGCGGCTTGGTTTGGAAGAAGGAGAACAGATTACCCATCCGCTTATTACCCGTTCCGTGAGTCGCGCACAAAAACGGGTGGAAGAAAATAATTTCGGCATTCGTAAACGTTTACTCGAATACGATAACGTAATGAATCAGCAGCGGGAAGTAATTTATACTCGAAGAAGACACGCACTGCTCGGAGAGCGCTTACGCAACGACATTTTTGTCTTGCTGGATGATTTTGTTACGAAAACCGTAAATTCATATTATGACGAAGGGGACGTTGTAGGTTTTCAGAATGCCATTCGAAGTAATTTGCTCGTGGATATTTCTTTTACGCCCGAAGAGTTTCATAAATTAGGCAACGATGGCGTGAAAGAAAAGACGCTTCACGCGGCAAAAGAATTTTACCATCGCAAAGAAGAACGCCTTGGCAAAGAGCAAATGCAAATGCTTGAAAAGTTTGTTGCGTTGCAAGTGATTGACGAAAAGTGGAAAGACCATTTGCGTGAGATGGACGACTTAAAAGAGGGAATTCACTTGCGCGGTTACGGACAAAAAGACCCGCTCCTTGAATACAAGGGAGAAGCATTCAGGATGTTCACAGAACTGATTGATTTGATATCTACGCAGACTACGCAAATGGTATTTAAACTTTTTCCAACGCAGGAACGGGAACTACCGATACGCCGTCCGCTCCGTTCTCCCCGGAAAGAAGAAATGCAATTATCACATTCCGAGTCAACGGGAATGGGATTTCAGGCGAATAAAGAACCGGTTCCCTCTTCAAATCAGGAGCCGGCACAACGCGGACAAAAACAAATGCCGATTCACGTTGGGGAAAAACTGGGGCGCAACGACCCATGTTATTGCGGAAGCGGGAAGAAGTATAAGAGTTGTCATGGGAAGTAAAACGTGAAAAGTAAGAAGTAAAAAGTAAAAATAACTATCCAACTACAATCTATTTCCCCAATTAGAATCTGTGTTTTCCTCCCGTACCTCATGGAATTTTTCTGCTAACGATTTAACAAAAAAGAAAGCGGAGTTATTTCAAAACGGGAGAGCCATTCTTGATTTAACAGAAACAAATCCAACCAAATCCGGATTTAGTTTTCCTTTCACTGAAATTCTTTCCTCGCTATCACATTCCGAAAATATTTTTTACTCTCCGAACCCGAAAGGGAATTTACAAGCGCGGGAAACCATTTGCAACTATTATACCGCTAGAAATATTTCCGTTTCTCCCGAGCAAATAATTCTCACATCAAGTTCAAGCGAAGCGTATTCGTTGTTATTCCGGTTGTTGTGTAATGTTGGGGATGAGGTTCTTATTCCAAAACCAAGTTATCCGCTCTTTGAATATCTCGCGGAAATAAATGATGTGCAAACAAAATATTATCACTTGGAATACGATGGGAGTTGGAAAATTGATGTCGAGAATATAAAAGAAAACATTTCGGAAAAAACGAAAGCAATCATTCTTGTCAATCCGAATAATCCTACCGGTTCATTTGTTTCCAATGAGGAAAGAGAAAAAATATTTTCAATAGCATACCAAAAAAGCATTTCAATTATTGAAGATGAAGTGTTTGCAGATTTCAGATTTCAGATTCTTGCCCGTTCTGCAGGCGGGTTAGATTTTAGATTGCACAAACCTCCATCCTCTAACCACAAACCGCTAACCTTTTTACTAAACGGAATTTCGAAAACGCTCGCACTTCCCCAAATGAAACTTGGCTGGATAGTTATAGATGGAGATGATGAATTACAACGCGAAGCCATTGCACGATTGGAAATTCTCGCCGATACTTTTCTTTCCGTGAATACACCAATTCAAAATGCGTTACCGGAATTATTACTGTTTAGAAAAGAAATTCAAGAACAAATTCTCCTTCGTATAAAATCAAATTATGATTTACTTCAACGAATAATGTTCAATTCTCAATGTTCAATTTTGAATGGAGAAGGAGGGTGGAGCGGAATAATTCAAATTCCGAAAATAGTGAGCGATGAACAATTTGCAATTAAACTTCTTCAACAGGAAAATGTGTTTGTTCACCCAGGACATTTTTTTGATTTTGAAAAAGATGGTTATATCATTGTGAGTTTGTTACCCCAGAAGGAAATTTTTGAGGAAGGAATTATGAGATTGAAGAAATTTGTCGAGGAGAATTTCAATTGAAAATTACGAATTACGAATTACGAATTACGTTTGTTTTGTATGTAATTTTATTTTCGTGGACGAAAATATATTCTCAAACAAACCCAAACTTCAACGTCTATCTCGATGTTAATTACCGTTCAGCAGAAGCGATGTTCGATGTGTTGGAGCGGAGATTTGGCAACGCGGAAGAACTTGCTGCAATGCGTGGAAACCAGATTGCGCTTGCAACATCCCTGATGATTGAAAACCGATGGGAAAGCGGAGTGGAATCGTTTCGTGACCATCTTCAAAAAATAAAAAGCGGTGTGGAGATAGAGAATGATGTTTTCCAATTTCAACGGGCGAGGGATAGCGTCGCAGCAATGAAAGAAGTTCTTCGTGAACTCCAACGACGGAATTTTCAACGCCGCGTAACTGCAACGGTTGAACAATTATTTCCTTCTTCGACAAAAATCAATGTACAAATTCCGGTGTATGTTGTCGCTTTCGGAACGGAAAAAGTTGATGCATTCGTACGTCGTATTGTGTGGGAGAACGACATTCCACATTTTGTCGGCGAAGGAGAAGGGGAATTGACTATTGTCATCAACCTTTCGCGTGTTGTGGAGTTAGAGGATAATCTTGATTCGCGTTTTTTGAGTATTCTTTCTACGGTTGCGCACGAAGTTTTTCACGTTGCATTCGGCGATTATCAGGACCACTCAAAACAGTGGCAACGGTTTCGAAAGAAAAATACGGCACCGGTATTTCAACTACTCGAACTCGTGCAGAATGAAGGCATTGCTTATTATTTTTCACTCGAACAACGGGGACGCGGTTATCTTCCGCACGATTGGAATGAACGAACACAAACCGCGATGGACAGATTCAATGCCGCCATGGAAGAAATGGTTTCTCCGGATGTTTCCCGCGCGCGGAAATACGAACTTGTCAGAACGTCCAACACGAGCGGGTTCTGGGAAAGTTACGGCTCAATTTCCGGAATGGTGATGGCGCGGGCGATTGAAAACAACTTTGGTAAAGCTGCATTAGTGGAAACTATTGAAAAGGGAGTGCTGCATTTTTTTGACAAGTATCGCGAGGCAATGTTTCGTGATAGAAATTTACCTCCGTTGAATGATACCACGATTTCTTTCCTCGATAAAAAATAAAAAATGCGATTTTATATTTTTTGAAATGGCATTTCTAAATGTGAGAACAGGAAATACCGATGCCATTTTCTCGAAGTCAGCAGTAACTTTCTCCACTCCGAATACACCTTTGAGAAAGAATAATATTTCAATTTCGAAAGTTGATCTTTTTCGTTTTAAACTCTTTCTGTATTTCTCTATCTTCTCCCGCAAAATTTTAAATAGTTAGTTATCTCGTTTGCTCGTTAGTTAGTTACCGATGAAAAAGAAAACAACGAACAAACTAACTAACAAACAAACCAACAAACGAATAAAATGAAAAACTTCAAACTCATTGACCATCCCATCATCAAACGCGATTTAACAATATTGCGCGACAAAAAAACTCCGAGCAGTCAATTTCGTCCAACGCTCAGGCGTATTTCGATTATGCTCGCCTTTGAAGCCGCGCGCGATTTGAAACTGAAAGAGTTCACCGTGCAAACGCCACTCGAAAAAACAAAAGGATACGATTTGAAAGATAACGTCGTTCTCGTTCCGGTTCTTCGCGCGGGACTTGGAATCATCGGTGGATTTCTCGATGTGTTTTCCAACGCGCGTGTTGGACATATCGGTTTAGCGCGCAATGAACAAACTCTCGAACCGGTTGATTACTATTTTAAAATTCCACAGCGCATAAAAAGAAGCGTTGTATTTCTTCTTGACCCGATGCTTGCAACGGGAGGAAGCGGAAGTGCAGCAATAAAATTTTTAAGACAACGCGGAGCGGAAACAGTTCGTTATGTTTGTCTCGTTGCTGCGCCGGAAGGAGTAAAGCGAATTTCCAAAGACCATCCCGATGTTATTATTTATTCAGCGGCATTGGATAGAGAGTTGAACAACAAAGGGTACATTCTTCCCGGTCTTGGCGATGCTGGGGATAGAGTGTTTGGAACAAACGAATAAATTCAAATGAATAAATTTTCGTAACTTTTCGCCGCAATTTTTTAAAATAAAAATCTTATGACATTCTATTATCTCTCTCGACTTTTTCATTTTATCGGAATCGGATTACTCAGTTCGTCTCTTTTTGGCGGATGGTTAATTCACAACGCATATCTTCGCGAAAAAAATCTGCAGGTGCAGGCTCAAATACTTCGTGTATTAAAACCGGTTGGCTTGCTCGGTCCCATTGGCTTGGGATTAATGCTCATTACCGGAATTACGAACATCATTGGTTTGGGATTTGCTTCGATGAGTGATACGATTTCAATGCGTTGGCTAATGGAAAAACTTACAATTTTTGTTATTGCCGGTGTGAACGGGATTGTATTTGGAATTCGTTCTGCAAAGCGTGGTAAGTTAGTTGCTTCGATGGTTGAGGGAAACGCTCCTGCTGATGCGCAATTGCAAAAAGATAAATTTGATAAAAGCGCAAAAATCTTTTTCTACGTGCAGGCAGTGCTTTTTGTTGCAATTCTTCTTCGTTCAGTTTTAAAATATCAATAACGAATACAGATTGGTGTTTACAGATTATAGTTTTAAATCTTGTAATCAGTAAATTGTAATCTATTATCAAAATTTATAAGATGAAAGAATATCAACTCTACATCAACGGCGAGTTTATCGAGAGCGAATCGAAACAAACATTCGATTCAATAAATCCATTCAATCAAGATACAATTGCAAAAGTTTCTCGAGCAAATGTTGCAGATACTCAAAAAGCAATACTTTCAGCGAGAAATGCGTTTGATAATTCCGATTGGAAAAATATTTCCGGCAACGAACGTGCGGCAATGTTAAAAGCCGTTTCCGATAAAATCAACGAGAAGAAAAACGAATTAGAAATTCTTGAAGTTGAAGATAGTGGTTCAACATTACGGAAAGCGAAAGAAGATGTTTTTCTTTCGGCACGAAATATGAATTCG
>JAGXRH010000191.1 GCA_018335975.1 Ignavibacteriales bacterium | reverse complement strand
TTAATTAGTCCTCGCTAATCGAAACCCGTAGTTGTAGGTGCGATTGACAGGGGTGTTGTTGTTCCGATTCGCAACACGACAATAGTCGTCATTGTAGTTGAACGAACCGCCGCGCAACACACGATCCGAACCGCTTGTTGGTCCTTGCGGGTTTGTTTGCGAAGAACTGCTGTAACTTCCATACCAATCCCAGCACCACTCCCAAACATTTCCGCTCATATCGTAAATACCAAGTTGGTTTGCTTGCTTTGTTCCTCCGAGATGTGTGTTACTTCCCGAATTACTTGAATACCACGCAACCGTATTTACGTCATTACTTCCGCTGTATGTGTAATTATCACTTGCGTGTATTCCTCCGCGTGCCGCATATTCCCATTCTGCTTCTGTTGGTAAGCGAAATCCGTTTGCGTTCCAGTTCACCCACGTGTTTTGTACATCTGTGTTTCCCGTTTTATACACCGTAGTAAAACTGCTGTTGGTGTAATACACCGGCGTTCTTCCATTTTTCTGCGAGAGCGCGTTGCACCATTTCATTATATCGTACCAACTTACCTCCGTTACGGGATGCGTGGAGTCGCCGTTGTATCCTTTTCTTCCACTCGGTAAATCAGTGTAACCCTTTTCTACATTATTTCCCCAATCGCGTACATTATTCCATTGCTTGTAAGTTACTTCATATTTACCAATGAGAAAATTGCTCAATGTAACCGAGTGAATTGGTGTATAATCACTGCTTCCCATTTGAAACGTGCCGCCTTGTACGGAAACCATTGCAATATCAAAAAATGTACTGATGTAACGTGTATTGGCTATATTAGAAAAACTGCTCGCATTGTTAGTTGATTTCGCTCGCACACGGAAATAATATGTGGAGGAAGTATCGAACGTTCCGGAAATTGTTGCAGTAATTACGTTTGCGCTAACAGTATCTATTAGAGAAAAATTATTGGAATCGTTAATGCTTTCTTCAATTTCAAATCCTGTTTCAAAACTGCACGTATCCTGCCAACTCAATTTTATCGTATCAAACGTTGAATTAAAATAAGCAGAAAGATAATACGGTGGCGGGAAAATAAAAGGTTTTGCAATCTCAGTGGAATAACCGCTCAGATTATTTTTCGATTTTGCACGAACTCGAAATGTATAAATGTGAGAAGTAAGAAAAACACCGCTGACAATTTTAGTAATTGTATTTGCATTTGTGGAGTCAACAGTTTGAAAAGCATTGTTATCATCCTTTTGCTCAATCAAGAAACCCGTTTCAAAATTACTGCTATCTCTCCACTGCAATTGCACTGAAGTATCTGTGAGAAATGCTGCTGTGAGGTTTGATGGTGGAGGAAAATTTACTCTTCCATTTGTCGCTACATATCCGCTAAAATTATTTTTACTCTTTGCGCGAACACGGTAATACATTGTTTGCGTTGTGTAAAAAATTCCATTTAATTTTTTTGTTGTAATATTTGCGCCAACTGAATCTTTGAGTTGGTATGTTATTCCGTTTGTGCTTTCTTCAATTTCAAATCCAGTTTCAAAGTTATTGCTATCGCTCCATTGTAAAGAAACAGTTGAATCTGTTGGAAAATTTACCGTAAGTTCTGTCGGTTGAGGAAACGAAAAAGATTTGGACACAACGTTTGTAAATCCACTTTGGTTGTTTTTACTTTTCGCTCGCACGCGGAAATAATACAATTGATTTGCTAAAAAATTTCCTTTCAATATCAAAGAGTCTGTATTTGCAAGAGTAGAATCAACTAAGAGGAAATGCACACTATCCGTGCTTTGTTCAATCAAAAAAACGGTTTCAAAACTACTACTATCGCGCCATTGTAAATTCACTGCCGTATCTGCAAGAAATATAGCAGTGAGATTTTTAGGAGGAGAAAAACTTATTTGAATTGAAGATGAGAACTGAGAATACTGTCCTTTGTTTTTATCCGCAATTGCTCGCACACGGTATTGGTATGTTTTGGTAGTAGAAAAAGCAAAGTGATGGATAAATGTAGTTTTTCCTTTCTCTGTATTTGCAACAAGTGTAAAATTTCCGTTATCAATTTTTTGTTCAATCGCAAACTGCACTTGCGGGAGGTATTTTTTCACGTAACTCCAAGTGAGTATAACTGCTGTATCGGCAGAGAGTGTTGCAGTTACGTTTGTCGGCGCGGGGAGTTTTACGTTTGCATCAACGGGGTTATCGTACACATACTTTTTGCACGAGAGGGAAAGAAAAATTAAAAATGCAAAAGTAAAAATGAGAACCCTTCGACTCGCGCTCAGGGTGACGGATGAGAAAAATGGTTTGTGGCTCATAGTATTTCTCCTTTACAGTTATGCGTACGCTAATTTTCTTCCTTTGGGTTGTGGGATTTCGTTGCCAAATTCTTTTGCAGTTTCAAGCCACAACTCAATTGCATCTTTGGCGTTTGCAAGGGCTTGTTCTTGCGTTTTTCCGTGCGCCATACATCCCGGAAGTTCCGGCACTTCGGCAATAAACGCGCTATCTTCATTGCTCCAATACATTATTATTTCATATTTGCTGTTCATAAATGGTCTCAAAAAAATGTCAAAAAAAAACAATTACAACAATTCTAAAAACTCATCTACAGTCAATCCGGAATTTCTAATCAACACGCGGAGAGTTCCAACGGAAAGTTCTTTATGTTGTGGAATAGAAAGATTAGCACGCATACCTTTCTTTATCATCACGAGATGACTTCCCACTTGTCCGACACTTTCCCATCCCGTTTTCCGAAATGCTTTTACTGCTTCTTTGCCGGAGATGTTTGCCAATCTTCCCATCACACCGCGACGACAATAGGTTCAATGTTTCTTACGGAAGCAAGTGCGGAAATCGCTTTCTGGTCTTCTGCCCAGAGCCATGCGGTAATCGCTTCTTTAACGTTGGTGAGCGCTTCTTGTTCATCTTTGCCTTGTGAAACACAGCCGGGAAGCGCAGGAACTTCTGCAACAAACCAGCCATCTTCCGCTTTTTCTAATGTTATATGAAATATCATAAGTTTGATATTGAGTGGTGGATAAATTTTGCGGCGTAAATTTAGCAATTGTAAAACAACTTGGCAAGTTATTTTACTTCAACATTTCAATCCAAATCATTCGCTTACCGGCAAACTGAGTTATATCGGTTTCATTTCCCGTTGTTGCATCAAAGTATTTTCCTTTTTCAAATTTCAAGAGCGCAACAATTCCATTTTGAGCAACAACTGCAGCATACAAACCTTCACGCGATTCAAAATCTTTTGCGCTTCCGAAAATGATTTTATTTTTCTTTGCAAGCGCGTTCAGCGTTGCAGTTACTTCTTCAAAACTTTTTGCAGTTAAAAGCATGGAGATTGGAGCAGGGAGTCTGGAATTTACATTCAGCTGAACGCTATCTGCTGAATGCTGTTCGCGTTTTTCTTTTTCGCCGGGAAGTGTGAACATAACCGTATTTGCAATGGTGCTTTTGTTATGAAACGATTGAGCAAGTTGCAGTAATTCATCCATTTCATCTTCATAAGTATAATTCACGTTCAGTAAAACTTCCCGCTCTTTATTTTCTGTTTTAGAAAAATAAAACGTGAGTTTTGTTTCGCCATTATGCACTTCTTGTTGCGATTGTCCTTGTCCATCAAAATACTCAAAGTTAAGATTGGTAATGGGTTTGCCTTTATATTCAGCATTGCACTTCCATACAATATTTTCATCGTCAATCTTTTTTGTAGCGCGAAATTTTATTTCGCGAACAATATTTTCCATTTCGTTCGGAATCGCTGCAGAAAGATTGGAAGAAGTTTTTCCGTTGGCGAAAGAAAAAGAAATCGTATCGGGATAGATTTCAGAAAGCAATAACGCCCAATAGTAATTTTTCAATGCTGTTCCAACGTTTCCTTTTTCAATTTCTGATTGCGCAAGTTGTAAATGTTCAAGAATTTTCTGTTTTCGTTGTGCAAACATTTTTTTCACCATTTCTTTTGCAACAAATTTCTTTACGTGGAAAATGTCGTTCGCATCTTTTGTAATTTCTTCCTGCACTTCCTGCAACTGCATCGAAGATTTTGCAATCACTTCCACAGAAGTTGTGTCGGTCAAAGTAGTATTTGTTTCCTGCAATTTTCTTTTCACAGAGGAAGAAACAAATACTTGGATTTGCTCCAACATATTTTTGAGAGCGTCTTGTTTTGCTTTTTCAACATCAATATTCTGAGAAATGCCAGTGTAGTATTCATTATTATTTTGCGAGTAAAGGAAATATTGAAATAAGAGTAAGAGAAAAAGCGTCGAAAATATTTTATTCATAATCTTTAATTGGTTGTAAATGTAGATATTAAAAATCTCCCTAACCCACTTTCCGTTACGGCGGACAAGTTCAAGGGGGAATAAATCTTCAATCTAAAATCTAAAATCGTAAATCCTCCTACTTCCACTCCTCATAATTTTTCATACGCTCGGTAACACGGATAATATAGTCCTGTGTTTCTTTGTAGGGGAGTTTTGATTTTAAGTGTGCAAAAACTTCATCGGAAGTCATTGCATTTATTTTTTCGATTGCAGGTTTCAGTTTTGTTTTGC
>JAGXRH010000190.1 GCA_018335975.1 Ignavibacteriales bacterium | reverse complement strand
ATGCCGCGTGGTTTGCGGCTTCGGCGTAACGATGGAAATTTTCTGGTCGAGGAGGGCATTGAGTAAGGTTGATTTCCCAACATTCGGTTTGCCAAGAATTGCAACGTAGCCGCATCGAAAGTTTTCGTTGTGTATTACTTCATCCACTCGATCGGTTCCCTCAATACTATTATGCATTCATTCGTAAATCGTAATTCGTAATTCGTAATTTGTTATTGGTCATTTGTATGTTCACTCTATGCTATATGCTCTACGCTTTTTTCCATCGCAAACTGTTTCAACAGTGGCGAAATTCTATACCGGTCATCTCCCAATTCTGTATGCAAGGCATCAAGAACGGCAACAACATTTTCAAACCCGATTTTTCCTCCCCACTCAATCGGTCCCATCGGGTAATTTGTCCCAAGTTTCATCGCGGTATCAATTGCTGACGGCTCGGCGATTTCTTCCTGCAACGCAAAAAACGATTCATTCACCAATTGACACAAAATGCGTGGCAAAACCATTCCGATTCTATCCTGAACGACGGAAAACTGTTTCCCAATGTGTAAAAAAAACATTTGCACACGTTCCCAATTTTCTGAAGAAAAACTTTTCGGTGCGGAAAGTTCGAGGAGTTCCCGTTGAATAAACGTCGGAAGAGCGGCGATGCCAAGAAGTTGTGTTGTTGAATCAAGCCACGATAGTTGTTCGAGTGCGGTTACCGTTATCGAATTGGATAGAATGGGTGAAGTGGGAAACGATGAACGAAGCGCTTCAAGATTTATTCTCTTTTTTTGATTATCGGATAGCGTCAATTCAAGCGGAAAAAAATTATCATTCCCGCTTTGAGAATAAAATGTTTCTGCCTCATTAAGATGAACAAAAACATCAATTCCTTTCCCGTGAAAAAATGCGCTCCATTCGTTAACTAAATCTTCCTCGCCGCAAAGGTAAAGTGCCGGTTGAGAATTCATCGAGTCAGTCGAATACCTCGTCAATCACGCCGCCACCGACGATATCGTTCTCTTCGTACAACACCACCGATTGTCCCGGGGTAATTGCCCGTTTCGGCTCCTCAAACTCAACGTGCAATTTTCCTTCGGCATCAATGAAAGCATTGGCAAACACCGGTTTATCAATGTAGCGAATTTTGGCGCGCACCCGCTTCGGTTCATAAAGATTTTCGTACGCGATGAGATTTACTTTTGATGCGATGAGTTTTCGATGGAGCAATTCTTCCACGCGCCCCATCGTAACCGTGTTAGTTTTGGCATCAATCCCGGTAACATAAATTTTTTCTCCCACCGCAATTTCAAGCCCTTTTCGCTGTCCAATCGTGTAAAACGGAAATCCGTGATGTTCGCCGACAACATTTCCCTCAAACAGAACCTGACCGCCGGAAACTTCTTTCTCCAACGTCGGTATTCGCTCTTTCAAAAATCGTTCGTAATTATTGTCGGGGATAAAACAAATTTCGTAACTCTCCCCCTTCTTCGCAGTCTTTAACTTAAACTTTTCTGCAAGTTCGCGGACTTTTGGCTTCGGTAATTCGGACAGCGGAAACAGTGTGCGTGAAAGCGAATGTTGCGTAAGTCCCCACAACGCATACGATTGGTCTTTCGATGTATCATATCCCCGCGAAACAATATAACGTCCGCGTGTTTCATCATAACGAACACGTGCATAATGTCCTGTGGCAATATAATCCGCCCCCAACGCTTCTGCTTTCCGAATGAGTTCCGCCCATTTAATTTCGCGATTGCACAACACACAGGGATTCGGCGTTCTTCCGCTCAGGTACTCATCAGCAAATGTATCAATTACGGTACGACCGAAGATTTCAGAAAAATCGAGAACGTAATGCGGAAACCCGAATTGAGCCGCTATACCGCGCGCATCGTTAATTCCATCGAGCGAACAGCAACTGGAATCATTGCCGATATTGCCGCCAACATCTTCATAACGATAGGTTTTAATTGTAATGCCGATGAGATTGTATCCCTGTTCTGCGAGCAACGCTGCCGCAACCGACGAATCCACGCCGCCGCTCATTGCCACCACGACCGTTGTATCCTTAGGTAATTTGTTTTTCTGTTTCATAAAATTGCGGGGAAAAGATATGAAAAAAAGAGAGAGGAATGTTGTTCATTTGTTTTACCTTCCATAACAAACATTGCATCGCTTGAACTGTGAGATAAAGAAATAATTTGGAAGTTTCCAACGTTCTGTAGTAACAAACCATTCGTAAATTGCAGAAGCCCAAAAGCACATTGCAAAGATGTAAACGTATTTTTAAGAAATGCAGTTTATGAATGAAGAACTACTGCATTTTTTTTGAATCCCGCATTTCCCGATTAAGGAGTTCCAATAATGAACTGGAATTCCGCAACGAGTAACTTCGGTGTTACGAAATGTAGATACAGAATTTCAAAGATGGGCTGCGAACCTGCAGAAAGCCATTGCAGAAGTGCAATAAATTGCTGGGGTTTTTCCATGAGTTCTTGCAGAAGTACGGTGAAGTATTGGAGTTTTCCATTCGAGTGTTGCGGGAATGGAGTGCAGGGATAGAGATTTTCAGTCATAGGTTGCAGATGTGCAGTGAGTTGTTGCAGTTCTCCAAAAGTGAATTGCGCCTCTGCAAAATGGTTTTGCGGGAAGGAAATCGTCTATTGCAGAATTCCGGGCGCAAATTGGAGAACCGCAATTCCGAATTGCAGACCTCCAAAACGAAATTGTAGAGTCGCATTTCCAAATTGCAGAGCCCAAAAACGGAATCTTCCCCACAATTTGAAATTGGAGGGCTACAATTTGATTTTGGGGAGCTGCAATTCCATTTTGCAGAACCCCAATCGTGTTTTGGAGAGCCGAGATTTGCCTTTGGGACTCCCAACATTATATTTCCAAGCCGCAAAAAGCATTTGTAGGTTTGCAAAATGAAATTGGAGATGTGCAATTTGGTAGTGTCAAATACGAGTTGACATTTCATTGTTGTAATTAATGATAAACAACTTTGTTACTCCATAGTGCATATAGTCTGTCTTTGAAAACGATAATGTTCTCCGCACATATCGTGAA
>JAGXRH010000189.1 GCA_018335975.1 Ignavibacteriales bacterium | reverse complement strand
TTCTGGCTCGAGCACTCTCGTTCTTCCACAATCTTTGCACAAATACCGAGGGCTCCCTTTTTTTGTTTTTCCATTTTTTACGAGACGAATGCTTTCGCATGCATGGCATTGATGTATCTTTGTTATCATAATATTAGGTGAACAAAGATACGAAATTTAATTTATGTCAACTCAATTTTGACACTACCAAAAATTGTTCATAAAAAGATTGAGTACGAAAAACCGAAAGCGATAATGAAAAAAGTATTGAAATTGGAAGAGGATATTACGGAAAGCGTCAAAACTTTGATTCGTGAGATAAAATGATTGCGAAAATGTCTGAACCATGATTTACAGGATTCAAGGATTACCACGAAAAGTCTTAACCACGATTTACAGGATTTAAGGATTACCACGATGAAATGAAATCACGGAATCCCTCAATCAAGAAAATCAAGGTTCAGACAATGAAGAAAATATCTCAACCGCGATTCTTGGGATTTGCTTGATTACCACGATGAAACGAAATCATGGAATCCTTCAATCGAAAAAATCAAGGTTCAGACAATTAAGAAATAAAAAAAATAAGAACAAAACACTATGGAACAAACATTGAAATATGAAGATATAACCCGAAGAATTATTGCTGCGGCAATGCACGTTCATTCTACGCTCGGAAACGGATTTCAAGAAGTAATTTATCAGCGAGCGATGGCGATTGAAATGCCGTATGAAAAATTATCGTTTGAACGGGAAAAAGAAATGCCGATTCACTATCGCGGTGAACACATTGGAACGCGCAGAGTTGACTTTTTTGTCGAAGGACTGATTATGGTTGAGTTGAAAGCAGTCATAACGTTAGAGGATGTTCATTTGGCGCAAGCGTTAAATTATCTCGAAGCATATAATATGGAAGTCGGATTGTTGATAAATTTTGGAGCAAAAAGTTTGGAGTTCAAACGGCTGCATAATAAAAAGTATAAACCATGATTTGTGGGATTTAAAAGATTGCGAAAATGTCTGAACCACGATTTATAGGATTTTAGGATTACCAGGAAAAGTCTCAATCACGATTCTTGGGATTTATAGTTGACTACGATGAAACGAAATCATGGAATCCTTTCATCAAGAAAATCAAGGTTCAGACAATTGAAATAAAGAAAAATTTGTGATGGAAAAAGTAAAAGTAGGTGAAGTTGCAGAAGCGTTGACTGGTTTCCCATTTGATTCAAAACTGTTTAATGAATCAGATGGATTTCCGTTGATAAGAATTAGAAATCTCAAAGAAGGAAAGACCGATACGCTTTACAATGGAAAGTTTGATAAATTTTTTGTTGTGAAGAAAGGTGATTTGCTGATTGGAATGGATGGAGAATTTAATCTGGTGGAATGGAAATGGGAAGACGCTTTACTAAATCAACGAATAATGAAACTCGTTGCAAAAGAAAAGCTCGCTTCAAAAAAATATTTGAAATATGCTTTACCAAATATTTTGAAACGGATTGAAGATGCAACTCCATTTGTTACCGTAAAACATTTATCCCATAAAAAAGTTTTAGATTCTTCTATTTCTCTTCCCAATTTACAAACCCAACAAAAAATTGCAAGCATACTTGAGCAAGCAGATGAAGCGCGGCAAAAACGCAAACAAGCAAACCAACTCACCGAGCAATTTCTCCAATCCGCTTTTATCGAAATGTTTGGCGACCCGGTGAGAAATGAGAAGAAGTGGGAAGTGATTGCGATTAAGGAATCGGGAAATGTTTTGACAGGAACAACACCACCAAGTAAAAATGCTGGAATGTTCGGTGGTAAAATTCCTTTTATTACTCCAGGAGATTTGGAGAGCGAAGAACCAAACAAAAGATTTGTAACGAAAGAAGGTTTAGAAAATTCAAGAACTGTTAGAGAAGGTGCTGTGTTTGTCTGTTGCATTGGTGCAACTATTGGAAAGGTAGGAAGAGCCAAAAAATTATCTGCTTTCAATCAACAAATAAATTCTATTGAATGGAATAAAAACTACAATGATTTATTTGGTGAAATGTTGATGAGATTTATGAAACCAATTATTGTTGCAAAAGGAGGAAACTCAACTACACTTCCAATTTTGAATAAAGGAAATTTTGAAAAATTGACAATCATCAAACCCCCACTTTCCCTCCAACAAAAATTCGCATCGTTAGTTGAGCGTGTAGAAAACCTCCGCGCAAAACAACGAGCAAGCGAAACGGCGTTGGAGAATTTGTTTCAAAGTTTAATGCAAAAGTATTTTGAGTGAAACAAAGATGGAGTCCACTTTACCCAATAGAAACTGTGAAACCATTCAATTACTTGTTGCTTATAGAGAGAAGTGGACTCCATCTCATAATATTTTGGATGAAAAATTTTAAGTAAATTTGTACGGAAAAAAATAAATTCTATGAGTGAACACGAACGATTTAAAATCCTTCTCAAACGCGCAGCGGCATCTGCAAAAAGAAAAGCGGTACGTAAGCGTCTTCCCGTTGTTATTTCAGAAGATGGAGAAGTGAAATTGGTTTACCCGGATAAGAAAGTTAAAGTGTTACACAGAACGCAGCAGCATTAAAAAGCATGATTATTATGCAGCCGCGTTTCAGAATGTTTGCAGGTCCCAACGGCTCAGGCAAAACGTACCTTTTCAATTTTCTTAAAAGCCAATCCTATATTCATACCGAGATTTACGTCAATGCCGATGAGATTGAGCGGAAACTTTCCGAGTCCATGCAATTTCATTTTAATGCCTACCGGGTAAAAGTTTCAGATAAAGATTTTAAGACACACATTCAGCAATCCGGTATTCTCAAAAAAATACACGATAAATCTTTTCTTGAAAAGATACATGTTGAAAGTGGCGTATTGAAAATTACGATGAAAAAAAGTGAATTGAATTCCTATATCGCTTCTTTCATTGCTTCGTACCTCTCAGAAAAACTCATTGAAAGCGGACAATCATTTTGCTACGAAACCGTTTTATCTCACCCATCAAAATTGAAATTGCTGGAACAAGCAAATGTAAAGGGATACAAAACATATCTCTATTTTGTTTTCACAGACGATTGGCGGCTGAATATTGAGCGGGTAAAACTCCGTGTACAAGAAGGCGGCCATAATGTGGACGATAAAAAAATAGAACAACGGTA
>JAGXRH010000188.1 GCA_018335975.1 Ignavibacteriales bacterium | reverse complement strand
CATCGTTCACCAATTGAAATACGAAGAAAAAACTTCGTTCGGCATCGCACTCGGAAAACGCGTTGGAGGAAAATTACTATCGCTTCCACAATTTGTTTCTGCAGATTATCTCATTCCCATTCCGCTGCACAAAACGAAATTGAAAGAACGCGGTTACAATCAAAGCGATTTTATCGCGCGAGGAATTTCTTCTGTCACGAAAATTTCCGTTGCAACAAAATTTCTTTCGCGCACCAAATACACGCAATCGCAAACGAAACTCAAGTTTCAGGAAAGGCGGGAAAATGTGAACGATGTTTTTGTCGTGAAGAACAAGTTTCAAAAAGAAATAGCGAACAAAACGGTTCTTCTTGTTGACGACGTTATTACAACCGGCGCAACGGTTTCTTCCGCCTCCTCCGCTCTGAAAGCTTCGGGTGCAAAAAATGTGTATGCCGTTTCTGCCGCTTTAACCGCGTTAGCCGATGGTGTGAAAAGCATTTAATTGAAACTTTATTTCTCAACACTACTGTTTTCGATATATTCTCCCCAACAATTTGGCAAACGTATGAAATACTATCTCTCGCTCCTCCTTGTTTTCTTTTTCTATTCAACGCTTTCTGCGCAGGAATTTGATTGCGACGTTACTGTTGACGTTACCAATCTCTCCGACCGGTTCCGCGAGAATGTTGCGAACTTCGAACAAAGTGTTGAACAATACGTCAACGATTATCGCTGGACCGGAGAAGATTGGGGTTTCGATAAAATCAAATGCGCTTTGAACATTGTTTTCTTAAATGGCGAAGGAGAAAACCGTTATCGCGCCCAAATTTTTATCGGAAGTCAGCGTCCGGTGTACAAATCGAAAAAAAACTCCATCGAAGTGCGCATTGCCGACGATAAGTGGGAATTTACGTTCGCCCGCAATCAACGCATTGACCATAATGAAAGCCGTTTTGATGAGATGGCAAGTTTTCTGGATTTCTATATGTACCTCGTGCTTGGCTATGATGCCGATACGTATGCAAAACGCGGGGGAACAAAATATTATCAGAAAGCAACAAGTATTGCTGTCTTCGCCGGTTCTGCATCAAAGGGATGGGATGCGACCGGCGGGGGAAATTATAATCGTGTCGAACTTATCAATGAATTGCTCGGTCCTTCTTTTACCCCGTTTCGCGACGCGGTGTTTCACTACCATTACAATGGTCTCGACCTTCTTGCCGAAAAGAAAAACGAAGCGCTGAATAATATTCTCACCGCGTTGGAAGCGGTGGCAAAACTCCGTACCAAACTCAATGCTCGCAGTTACGCGATCAAACTTTTCTTTGATACAAAGTATCTGGAAATTGCCGAAACCTTTCTGCAAATGAACGACCCCTCGGTGTACGCCCGCCTCAATACGTATGACCCATCGCATCAAAAAACCTACGACGAGTATAAAGATAAAATCGGGAAGTAACATTGCTTGTTACGCATATCTTTTGTCGGAATCAATCAGGCATACATCCTAAATCCGAATTTTCTCAATCACCCAACATCAGGTACTGATTCAGGCTTACCGTTAGATTATTTCTTTTTTAAAGAAGTCCGAACAATACATTATTAGATAAATCTTTCCTACTTTACATTCCAATTTTTCAGAAAAGCGAGAGGAATATGTTTATTGTACCCTAACACTCTGAATGAAGAAACCGCTACAACTTATTGTCCTCGAAGACTCGCCGATAGATGTTGAACTCCTCTATCAGGCATTACAGAAAGAAAAAATTTCTTTCACCCCAACCTTGGTGAAAACAAAACGTGATTTTGTTCAAGCCCTTAAAGATTCTACCCCCGATATAATAATTTCCGATTTTCAACTCGGCAATCCTACGTTTGACGGGATGGCGGCATTTCTCCTTGCAAAAGAACTTGTTCCCTCTGTTCCGTTTATCATTCTCACCGGTTCTATGAATGAAGAAACGGCAGTTGAGTGTATGAAAGCCGGCGTTTCAGACTATGTTACGAAAGGACATATCAACCGCATTGTTCCGGCAATCAAAAGCGTATTAGGGCAACGGGAGGTGAAAGATTCACTGCGATTATCGGAAGAATACCTGCGCAACATTTTCGAGAGTTCGCTCGATATGATTATTACGGTTGATAAAAATCGCCATATCGTTGAGTTCAACCGCGCCGCCGAAGAAATCTTCGGATACACCCGCAAAGAGGTGCTGGGAAAACATGTGAGTATGCTGTATGCAGATTCCGACCAGGGGCAAAAAGTGTACACCACCACGCTTGCGAATGGACGCTGTGTTGAAGAAATCGTAAACCGTAAAAAAAACGGAGAAACGTTTTCAACCTTTCTTTCGGCATCCGTACTCCACAACGCGGAAGGAGAACTGTTGGGATTTATGGGAATCTCACGCGATGTTTCGGACATCAAACGGGCGGAAGAAACAAAACAAGCATCCGAGAAAAAGTTTCGGACGTTGTTCGAGAATTCTCCCATTGGAATCGTAATGCTCGACGAATATGAGCGCGTACTCCACGCAAACAAAAGTTTTGAAACGATTTTTCACTACACGCTTGAAGAAATGCTCGGTAAGAACATTCAGTCAATGATTTTACCCGAACACTTTTCCGAGGAGGCAAAATTATTCTCTCGCTTAACAAATGAAGGTAAAACATTTGATAAAGAATCGGTGCGAAAACGGAAAGACGGCTCGCTTATCAACGTTCACGTTTTTGGCGTTCCTATCAATATCGAAGAAAATCATTCGCAGTCGTACCGGCTGTACGTAGATATCACCTTCCGGAAACAGTGGGAAGAGCAATTGAAAGAAAGTGAGTCGCGGTATCGCCTTCTCTTCGAATCCAATCCCGAACCGATGTGGGTGTATGATTTTGAAACCCTCAAATTTTTAGCAATAAATGATGCGGCGGTTTTCCGTTACGGATACACACGTGAAGAATTTTTATCAATGACCATCAAAGATATTCGTCCCGAAGGTGAGGTTCCAAAATTAACCGAGCACCTCCGGCAAATTTTCCCCGACAAACTAAACGTTGGTCAATTCCATCATCGGACAAAAAGCGGCGCAGTGATTGATGTCGAGATATCAGCCCATCCTATTGATTTTGCGGGACGAAAAGCGAGAATCATTATTGCAAAAGATATAACGGAGCAGAAAAAAGCGGAACTCACGCTCCTCAAACTTTCCGACCAGCGGAAGCAATTGCTCGAAGCGTCAGAAACATTTCTTTCTACTCTTTCGCTGGGAGAGCTGCTCGACCGTATCATTCAATCGCTGAAAACGGCTTTACATTTCGATGTATGCGCACTCTATTGGCTCGACGAGGAAGAGAATGTGCTTCGCCCATCGGTCGCGCTTGGCGCAGAATGGATAACCGAAAAATTTTCCGAGTGGATTATTCCGTTAGGACAGGGAATCCTAAGCGATGTCGTACGTTCGGGGAAAAGCGAATTGGTGAACAATGCCCATCTCGACCCGCGTTCTATTTATCCTCCCGGAACCAAAATTCCCTGCGAACATTTGGTTAGTATTCCTGTACGGACGAAAGAAAAAAATCTCGGGGTCATCAATATTGTTCGAAACGCCGACCCGGAATTTACGGCAGAAGAATTTGAATGGATAAAATTATTTATGAGCCATGCTTCGCTCTCCATTCACAATGCATTGTTATTCGAACAAACAAAAATTTCGGAAGAGCGGTACCGCAACCTGTTTGAAGAATCGAAAGATGGTATCTTTATTAGCACCCCCGGAGGTCAACTTGTGGATGTAAACCCTGCCGGCGTTGAGTTATTTGGTTATGACTCGAAAGAGGAACTCCTCGAGGTGAACATTGCAAAAGATTTATATTCGAGTTCAACCGACCGCGAAAAAGTAAAACAGCGACTCGAACAACAGGGGTTCGTCAAGGATTTTGAGTTTTCTATAAAACGAAAAGATGGACAGCGCCGCACCGTTCTCGAAACATCTATCGCCGTCCGCAATCAGAAAGGCGCCGTTGTTGCCTATCGCGGCATCCTCCGGGATATTACCGAACAAAAGAAATTGGAACAGCAACTTCTTCAGGCGCAAAAAATGGAAAGCATCGGTACGCTTGCCGGTGGTATCGCGCATGATTTCAATAATTTGCTCGGCATTATTATGGGGTACTCGTCTCTGCTTGAACGACAAAAAAGCGACCCGGCGAAGTTCTCGCAAAGTGTTGACTCAATTTCGAAGGCGGTATCGCGCGGAGCAAGTTTGGTGAAACAACTCCTCACCTTTGCGAGAAAGAACGAACCGCTTCTTGAATCAGTCAACCTTAATTCAATTTTTGAAGAATTGAAAAAAATGACGGCGGAAACGTTTCCAAAAACCATTACCTGCGTCTTACATCTCGAAAAGCAAATACCCTCCATCGTGGGTGATACCAATCAGTTACATCAAGCGTTTCTGAATTTATGCGTGAATGCGCGGGACGCAATGCCAAAAGGGGGAACGCTTTCGCTTTCCACATCAATACTTGATGGAAGCAAACTGCGCGAGCGTTTCTTCGACGCAACTGATGCATCGTACGTTCGCGTGAGTTTGAGCGATACCGGAACCGGAATGGATGAAGCGACGCGAACGCGAATCTTCGAACCATTTTTTACAACGAAGGAACGGGGGCGGGGAACCGGGTTAGGTCTCGCTGTGGTGTACGGCATTGTTAAAAGTCATCACGGATTTATAGATGTGGAAAGCGAAGTCGGACACGGAACAACATTCCTGATTTACTTCCCAACACAACCCCGTAGCATCGAAACACAAGATTCTCATGTGGCGCTTTCTGATGAAATAAAGGGTGGCACGGAAACCATTCTCGTCGTGGAAGACGAAGAAATGCTTATGGAATTAGTATCCAGTTTATTGAAAGAGGTGGGGTACACCGTGCTGAATGCGGCAGATGGCGAAGAGGCGGTGCGAACGTATCAATCCCATTATCAAAATATCTCGTTAGTACTCTCCGATCTTGGGCTTCCGAAACTTACCGGCGCGGAAGCCTTCCTCAAAATGAAAGCAATCAACCCAAAAATAAAAACTATTTTTGCGAGCGGGTATCTGGATGTGAATACCAAATCCGAACTCCTCAAAGCCGGCGCAAAAGATATTGTGTTGAAACCGTATCAACATATTGCTCTTCTCAAGAGAATACGAGAGGTTCTTGATTTAAACTGACGGCAGATTGATACGCGCGCGAAGAATTCTATACCTCAATATAATTACGATACTCGCCGATTCGCTTTCCGGTTTTTTCCTCAACGAAATTCAGAAATTTTTCTTTCGTTGTTTCGTGAACATCGGAAAGGTTGTACTGAAATTTCCAATTCTGGTCTGCAACTCGTTCTTTCATTACCGCCGGATGCGTTCCCGTGAACGGCAAAAGTTTTCCACTGTCGGAATAATCAAACTTTTCCGCTTCACCCACCCGCTGTTTCACCCACTCGTCGCTGTGCCAAAGTTTGTTGAATGATTTTTGTTTTTGTTGTTGATGAAACGGCGACTTCACCCAGCCGTAATGATAAATTTCTGCATCTATGCTTTTCACGCGCAATTTTCTTTCTGCAATTCTAAATCCCTGCGCGTCGCCCCACGAACGGACACCAATGTTGTTTCGCACAATCCGTATTTCTCTCCGGTACCAACGGCGCGAATTGCCAACGTAGTCGTAACTTCCGTAAAAATGTTTGTAAGAAAGTAACAGCCCTTCTACGTTTTTGGTCTTGATATTTTCTTCGCACGCTTGAACAATTATTGGCAAATCTTTTTCGTGGAGAATTTCGTCTGCCTGAACATAAAACCCCCAATCGCCCGTTATGGCATCGAGCGCAATGTTTGTTTGCTGCGCGAGAATTTTTCCTCCGTCGCGTAACGCATCATCCCAAACGGTTTCTATAATTTTTATTTTGTCGGAATCAATTGCGCGAATCTGTTCAAGTGTATCGTCTTCTGATTTTCCCACCGCAATAACAAATTCATCAACAATGGGAAGAAGGGAAAGAATAGATTCGCGAAACGGATAATCGAACTTTACGCCATTCCGGACAAACGAGAAGCCACTGATTTTCATTCGGTAAAAAATGCAAACTAACTTTTTATACTTTGCTTATTTCAAAAGCAGCAATTTCCTCGTCTGTGAAAACTGTCCTGATGTCAACCGATAGAAATACATTCCGCTCGGAAAATTTGTTGCGTCCCAATTGCGCTCATAATTTCCTGCGGGAAGAATTTCATTCATGAGCGTTGCTACTTCTTTTCCGAAGATGTCGTAAATTTTAAGAGAGGTGAATCGTGATTCGGGAAGCGTGAATCGGATTGTCGTTGTTGGATTAAACGGATTGGGATAATTTTGTAAAAGAGAAAATTGAGGAGGCGGGTTTTCTTCATCATTTTTTACGTCGGTGATTGGTTGGGGGGAGTGGAGTGCAAGAATTTCTTCTGTATCAAACGTATTTCCGTTAAATAACAGAGCATGACCAAATCCGTTTTCGTCGAGAACAAGGTTACCTCCATACGATTTTCCATCGCAGAACAATGAATCCGAAACCCATGCACCCGTTCTGTTCGAAGCGTAAAAAATATTTCCGGTGTAAATATTCCCGCTGGTTTCTTCCCATAAAATATGTGCGTTGCCGTGGTTATCAATAAACAGAGACGTTCCCCACCCCGCGCCATTGCCGGTTGTAAGTTCCGGGGAAGACCAATTTCCCGCATCAGGTTTTTTGAAATAATACGCGTGGGGCGGAAAACCGAATCCATCATTACCGCTTGCAAGCAAATGTAGAGTATTGAAATCATCCACCACAAGTTGAGCGGAAAAATCGTTCCCGTTGGGCGTGGAAATATTTTCGTGCTGCCACGCGGTATCTCCGGGAAGCAAATTGTATGCGTGGTGAATCTGATACGTTCCGAAATCTCCGCCACGATAAACGATGTGCGCAACGCCGTAGAGATTCACGGCAATAAACGGAGAAGCGCCACTACCGAATGGACCAAGTTCACTTTCGGCGAGCATTTGTATTTTCCATTCACCCAAATAATTTGTTGCATAAAAAATTTTGTAATTCTCGAGGGAGTCTTTTCCAACCCATGCGAGATGAATATTCCCGTAGCCGTCAATCGCGATAGCTGGAAACATATCGTCTTTGGTGTTTGTTGTGATGCGTGTTATCAGGAATGAATCTGCAGAATCCACGGCAAGAAAAATTTCATCGGAAACATCCATTGGAAACGAGAAAGCAATTGCGACTTCATTTGTTGCTTTGTTCACGGCAAGGGCGGGAGAAAGGTTTGGCATCGAAGAATCGCCGACGATACGTGGAGTAGTCCAATGCGCAGAATCTTTTTTTGTGTAAAATATTCTCCAACCGCCCCATGGCGATGATTGTTTCCATACTGCGTGCAGTGAATTTCCATTGACGGCAAGCGATTGCGTTACCGTTTCATCGCGGAGAGCATTGTGCGTCAAGGTATCAACACTCGGCTGAATCCATTGGGGGAAAGCGATTTCAGCAGAGCCGATAATCAAGAGTAGAAAAACTATTTTTTTCATTTTATCAACAAGAGTTTCTTCGTTTCAGACAATTTTCCTGCCGATAGCCGATAAAAATACATTCCGCTCGGAAAATTTGTTGCAATCCATTCTCGCTCGTAAGTTCCAGATGGTAGATTTTCATTTACTACTGTCGCTACTTCTTTGCCATGAATGTTATAAATTTTCAATGTTACAAATGACGAATGACCAAGAACAAATGACAATTTTGTAGCCGGATTAAACGGATTGGGATAATTTTGAGAAAGAGAAAATTGTTTGACGGATGTTATATTTACATCTGGCTCTGCTAATGGTAATGAGAACTGGGCTATGCTATTCGCACTGTTACCGTTAACATTATTAAATTGTCCAGCGATCGTTAATGTGTTTTCAAAAACCACCGCATCTCTGATATATCCATCTACATCATACAGCGACGACCAATTCGAGCTATTCCATTTTGCGAGATATTTGATTGAATCGGAAGTGGCTGTTAGAAAGGTTCCACCCGCATATAATTCATTGTCTTTGAATTGAAGCGTATTTACCTTTCCGTTTACGCCGCCACCCAGCGAATCCCACGAATTACCATCCCATCGAGCGACTCCGCTTGAATGGACGTCGCCAGCACTTGAGAAAAATCCGCCTGCAAACAAAATTCCGTTTTTCATGCATAGCGAATACACAGCACCAGAAGTTCCTGTGCCCAACGGAGACCATTCAACTCCATCCCACTTCGCTATATTTCGTATGCTGATTCCACCCGCAGAAGAAAAAAGGCCGCCAACATAAAGCTCGTTATTAAAGGGCAGAAGCGAATAAATTACTCCGTTTGTTTCTGAGAAAAGAGATGACCATTCCATTCCATTCCATTTTGCAAGAGCGCGCGCGTTAATATTTCCCGCCTTGGAAAAAACGCCTCCGGCGAATAATTTATCCTCGAATATTTTTAGAGTGTTTACTCCACCGTTCGTCCCCGTGTCTAACGATGTCCAGCTTTGATTTTCCCACTTTGCAACATAGTTCGTTTTAATATCGTCGGCATATGTAAAATCTCCACCCGCGTATAAGGTGTTGCTCCATAAACAGAGAGTTCTCACCGTGTTATTCGTTCCCTTTCCAAGGGGGAACCAGCGCGTTCCGTTCCAGAAAGCAACATTGTACATCGGTCCATCGTTCGAAAATTTAAATGAACCGCCAACATACATTCCGTCTTGTGTGTGAAGAAGGGAAAACACTTGTCCGTATTTTCCAACGCCCGCTCCAACGGGAGACCACGTGATTCCATTCCATTCGGCAATTGAAAATGCATCTACCCCACCTGCCGAATCAAAATTTCCTCCGACATATAATTTACCATTATACTCCTCCATTGTGCGAATATACCCGTTTCCTCGAATTCCGTTTCCTAGACGATTCCATCTTCTGCCATCCCATTTTGCAATTTTGTTTGTAAAAATATTTCCCGCAAAAGTAAAGTCTCCTGCCGCATAAACCGTGTCTTTGTATGTAACTAATGAATGAACTGGGTTGTTCATCCCGTCCCATAATGAAATCCAGCGTTGCCCATCAAATTTTCCGATGTAATTATAAAAAACTCCCCAGGCAAATTTGAAATTACCTCCAACGATTATACCATCCTTAGTATTACATAGCGAAAATCCTTTTGGGTAAACCATCGCGCCTCCAATTATGGAGCCGATGGAGTGCCAGTTGACACCATCCCATCGAGCAATTTTTTCTGCATCTGTACCGCTCGCGTTTGTAAAATACCCCGTCGCGTAAATGTCTTTGGAGTCTGATGTTAACGCATAGACGGATGAATTACCAGCACCGGTAAGTCCGTTTTGTAATGCGCTCCATGTTGTATCGTTCCAACGCGCTATGGAATTTGTTAGAATTCCGCTCGCTGAATCGAAACTTCCTCCAACATATAAACTGTTTTTATGAACGAGTAGAGAAAAAACTGTTTCATTCACCCCTTCTTCAACATTTATCCAGCTGCGGCCACTCCAACGTGCAATGAAATTCATTGGTCGTTCATCTGCCACGGTAAAGCTCCCGGCGGCGTATAATTTATTATTATACACTCTGAGTGCATAAACCACCCCGTTGTTAATGCTACCAAGGGTGCTCCATCGTGTGCCATCCCATGAAGCAATGTTTTTTGCGAATGTATTGCCTGCCGTTGTGAAATCGCCTCCAACGATGAGTTTGTCATCATAAACGGTCATTGCATATACCGTACCATTAATTTTTAGGCCACCGTTAAAATTTTGTACTTGTTGTGAGTGAGATGTTTGTAGCACTAAAATAAAGATTGTGAAGAGAGATGCTGAGTTCCACATAAAACATTACCTCTGATTAATTGTTGATAGAAATCTGATTTATGAAATCTTGGGTTCCTGCTTATTGAATTTCATAATCGCTATCTCAATAAAAGCAATTTCCTCGTCTCCGAAAATTGCCCTGAAGTGAGCCGATAAAAATACATTCCGCTCGGAAAATTTGTTGCATTCCATTCTCGCTCGTAAGTTCCTGAGGGTAGATTTTCATTTACTACTTTCGCTACTTCATTGCCCTGAATGTTATAAATTTTCAATGTTACAAATGACGAATGACCAAGAACAAATGACAATTTTGTGGCAGGATTAAACGGATTGGGATAGTTTTGAGAAAGAGAAAATGAGACGGAAGACAGAGAATTTTCTTTTACGCCAACCGTCGGATTGTTGTCGAAAATAAATATCAAATCATCTTCTTCGTCAATGCCGGTCATATCCAAATCGCCGTCGTTATCTCTATCGTGCAATGTTGCGCAGGAACCTGCCTGACTTGCGTTCAGTGTTACGGCAGTAGTGAACATGCCGCTTCCATTATTCACACAGACACTCCACGTTCCGCCGCCATAGTTGCTCGTCACCAAATCCAAATCGCCATCGCCATCAATATCTCCAAGCGAAACAGAGAGGGGGAAATTACCGACAGTGTTTGTTGTTGCAGGATGTAATCCGCCGGTTCCATTACTACGAATAACAGCAACCGTTCCGTTATTGGAGTTTGCAGAAACGACATCTGCAAAGCCATCACCATCAACATCGCCTGAGGCAATTTTCCAAGGCGAGCCACCCGCATTTATTTTTGCCGAGTACACCAAATTTCCATTGCCATCGCCGAGGAGTAAAATCATTTCACTGCTCGCAATTGCGCCGACGAATACATCGAGAACGCCGTCGTTATTAGCATCTCCAACGGCACACGCGGTTTCCCCGTTTCCATTTGCTTCGATGTTGTTCGCAGGTGCAAAGGTTCCGTCGCCGTTGTTTTTGAGAATGGAAATATTATTGCCGGCACGATTCGCCGTTACAATATCGAAATCGCCGTCGCTTTCTAAATCCAACACGCTCAATCCACGCACGCCGCTTGCCGCTTGATAACTTACCGATGGTTGAAACGTGCCGTTCCCGTTGCCGATGAAAATATGCACTTTATCGTTTTGTGTATTTCCCACAGCAAAATCAATCACGCCGTCGCCGTTTAAGTCCACCCCTTCATTCGTGCTGGGACGATTTCCTCCGACGAGCGGATAAATTGCAAAGGAGTCGTTGTAATTTCCTGTTCCGTCGTTGAGAAAAATTCTTAAATCGTTGGAGAGTTCGTTCGGACACGTAACATCTGTCCAGCCGTCATCATTTACATCAACGGCATTTACGCCATAGGTTTGAACGTGCCCTTCGCCGGTTTGCCGAACACGAATGGTATCAAGTGGAATCAAATTCAATGTTCCGCTTGCCGATTTAATCCAGAACATCCACGAAAACCCTTTTTGCAACGAATCGCCACCGGGGGTTTTAATTTTTTTAGAAAGCAGGACGGTTACTAACTCGCCGGCAGAAAATAATTTTGTCGGGGTCAATCGCACCCCTTTGTTTGCACCGTAATATTGAAACGAGCAGGGATTCATTCCCGACCACGTTCCGCGCACCTTTACTGTTGTGTTGTTAAAGGTATTCGTATCAATCGGCTCGTTGAATACAACGGAAATATATGCCGTTCGTTCAGCGGTAAGCGATTGTGACGATGGCAAACTGGTGATAACTCGAAAGTTCTGCGCGAAAGAAGCTGTCGTGAAAAAAATAATTGCAAAAAGAAAGAGGCGTTTGTTCATTGTTGAAAAAAAATTATTTAATGAGAAGCAATTTTTTGGTTTCCGAAAATTTTCCCGCGTTAAAACGATAAAAATATACGCCGCTGTTTAACTTGCTTCCATCAAATTCTGCTTCGTGTTCTCCTTTTCCCAATCGCTTGTTCTGAATGAGCGTGGTAACTTCTTTTCCAAAGATGTCGTAAATTTTCAGGGTAACATTCTCGGTTGCCAATAACGAAAAGCCAATTACTGTTTTGGGATTGAACGGATTCGGATAGTTTTGTGAGAGAGAAAAAGTTTTCGGTAGTTTTCTTCCTTCGCCGACACTTACTTCCGTGGGGTGGTACAACGTAATGTATTGCAAATTCGCAGAGGCATGAATCGTGCGGATGAGATTTCCCGAACTCGAATCTATTTCGTGAATACCGCTTGCGTTTGTTGTGAGAAAGTTTCCGCTTGCAAGTTGCCACACACCGCGGTTTCCCGTTACCGCAGAATAATATTTGAGAAGTTCGCCCGTTGGTGAAAAAATGCGAATACCCGATGGTGTGGAAAAATAACAGACGGCGACGTTGCTATCGGAAAGTTCGAGCATCTGCTGCGGAAAACTTGTAAGCGATGAAAACACGTCGAGATAATTTCCGTCGAGGTCGTATCGCAGAACTTTCGAACCGGAACTTGCTGTAACCAGCACATCATTCCTCCGAAAGAGAATATCGAACGGGCTCGATAATCCCCCTGCGCCAGCCGCAATGAAATTCCCGAGATAATTTCCATCGCCATCAAACTCAGCAACGCTGTTTTGGTTTGCGCCGCTGGCAACCGTAACAACAAGATTTCCATTCGAACGATAATTATGCCCGCGGATATTGTCAAGAATAGAAGTATTCACTCCTCCCGCCGGCGCATACGGTCTTCGATACACGCCAGCATCAAATTCCTGCACAAGGTCCGTTATTTGGTCGGAAATAGTGATGGTTCCCAAAGGACTTTTTCGCGCTTGTTTCGGTGAGGCGAGCGCAATGCTGTCGGTGGGAATAAACATAGAATCCACCAAGTCGCCCGTTTCTGCATCGAAAGCAAGAACCCTGTCTTTCGTCCAGTCGGTTACGAGCACAACATCAGAGGAATAAGATGATAAATTCCTCGTGGCTTGCTGTTGAAAACTCTTTTCGTTCCCATAGAACAATGAGGCGTTGGTAAGGTCGTACGTTTTTTCTATTTCTGAAAACGTCGCAAGCGCACCACCTTCAAGCGGGTTTGCAAAATTTGTGATTACCGCATAAATAACAACATCGTTTTCTACGACAGCGGGGTACATCAGGGTTCTGTCCGGAAACAATATTTGAAGTGGTAGTCCTTGCTTCTTCGCAAGATTTTTTGCGCGGAGAAAATGTTCTGGCTGTAGCTCTATTTGAATTAGCGCTTCAGAAAAATTGCGATGGCTTGAATTTTCTTTTGTGAAAGAAAACGAAAACACAAAAAGGAGAATTGTTATTGAAATAAAAAATTTTGAATGAATCATTGTTATTACCTTCGGGGTTAAAAAATATGGTTGAATTGTGGCGCAAAAATAACAACTTTATCTGCGATTACAAAGTAATGTGCGAGATTGTTTTTTTGGTGGTGTGTAGAAAAAATAAAGCCCAACACATTTTAATGTATTGGGCTACAAACAATTCCTGGCAACGTCCTACTCTCCCACACAGTCACCCATGCAGTACCATCGGCGCTGAAGGGCTTAACTGCCGTGTTCGGAATGGGAACGGGTGTTTCCCCTTCGCCATCGTCACCAGAAAAACTCTACCTCGCGTTTAGCGGGAATAAAAAAATAATTTGAGAAAAGTGAATTTTAATTTCCAAAACACATCCGATTTTTTTCTGTTATCTGCACTTTCCATTTGCTTTCGTCATAAATGAACCAAAACAAAAATTATGGTTAAGTCTCACGGACTATTAGTACCACTTGACTCGCGCATTACTGCGCTTACATCTGTGGCCTATCAACGTAGTCATCTTCTACGGTCCTTCAGTTCCATTACTGGAAGAGATATCTCATCTTGGGGTGGGTTTCGCACTTAGATGCTTTCAGCGCTTATCCCGTCCGGACATGGCTACCCAGCGTTTGCCATTGGCATGACAACTGGTACACCGTCGGTCCGGTCACTCTGGTCCTCTCGTACTAGGAGCGACTCCCCTCAAATATCTTTCGCCCACATAGGATAGGGACCGAACTGTCTCACGACGTTCTGAACCCAGCTCACGTACCGCTTTAATT
>JAGXRH010000187.1 GCA_018335975.1 Ignavibacteriales bacterium | reverse complement strand
GCTTTTTGCAACTACCACACCGCTGTCTTTATCAATAATTTCAATCAGCGCGAGCGGAGCGATTCGTTTTCCTCCATCTTCATTTTTTTGTTGGAGAGAAAAACCTGCGTTGTACACTGTTGCACGAACATTGACGGTAGCATTCTCTCTGTTTGGGGAAAGTTTCGTTTTAACAACGATGTCATTTAAAAACATTTTTGGAGTGAAGAGCAGAAATATATCGCGATAGATGCCGCCATAATTTCTCCAACCCCGAACCTGATGACGAAGAGGAAGTGTATTCCTCGCATTCAATTCGTTATCCACATAAATAACGATAGTGTTATTGCTTCCTAACTGGAGAACATTTTTTTCCAAAAGAAACGAGAATGATGTTGAACCGCCGATATGCCTTCCGACAAAATTATCATTGATGGTAATTTCACAGAAATAATTTACACCGAAACAAACGAGCGATGATGCGTACTGTTCGAGTACATCCTCCGAAACGCTGAAGGAACGGCGAAACCAAATTTTCCCGATGCCATCATAGCAACTCGGCACCTTTACCGATTGCCAGGTTTGTTTTTCGTCAAGAGAGAACTCCCAATCCCCGGAGAGGTCTAACGTTTTTCGTGTTGTGGAGCCGCCATATAAACCCGATGTGGATGCAAGTAAAGAGTGTTCACCATTTTCTAAAAACGAAATTTGGCTGCTTGCCAGCGAAAAACTAAAAAACGAAAGGGATAATATTATAAGGAAACGCGTGTACGTATTCAAAAAGGAACTACCCTTTGGGGTTTGGATTGGATGATGAAGAAAAAAGTCTGCAAATTTTTGCATTTACGGGGCGAAATATACTAAAATTTGCCCCTTGTCCAATAGAAATCAAGGCAAAAAATTAAAACACTTCGAAACACGCGCAGTATTTTTATCGCCTGCAATTGCAAAAATAGAAAAGGTCACCTGAAATTTTCTCAACGAGTCGTTGACAGATGACCTTTGCACTCTCTTCGTTTTTTGGTTTGCTGGTTTGTTCGTTAGTTCGTTGACAAAAAAACGAGCCGACGAGCGAACTCCCTATTTACTATCTCATCAACACCATCTTCTTTACCAGCGATATTGTTTCATTGCTTTCAACTGAGGTTGAAGACAAGCGATAGAAATACACGCCGCTTGAAAGTTTACTCGCGTCAAATTGTATTTCGTGCATCCCTTCATCCATTAATCTGTTGTGAATTAACGTTGCAACTTCTTGTCCAAGCACGTTGTAAATATTCAATGACACTAATGACGAATGACTAACTTGCCCGCCTGATGTGGGTAAAACAAATGACAATGTCGTTGATGGATTAAACGGATTGGGATAGTTCTGTTCCAATTTAAACGCCATCGGAATATCTTCTTCACCCGTTCCATACACCAACCGTTCCGATTTCGTGCTGGGAACATAACGCACAATACCAACATCACTCGCAGTTTTCACACCTAATAATGTTACTGCGTAAGGGTTTTTCTTCCCTCCCGTTGCCGTTGTTCCTTTTACGACAGCAAGCGAATCAACCAAATAGTTTGTGCTGTCCATCGGCACAGAAAATCCATCGTTGATTTGTTTCAACACATTGGCTACTGCTTTCAACTCTGCATAATCGGTTGCGTCGTCAACGCTTTTCGACTTCCAATACGTTGCTACCGTATCTATTTCTTTGGAGACTGCAACGAGAGATTTCCCTTGTAACTCTTTTCCTGCTAACGTTACTGGAATGTCTAATTGCAACGCGCCCAATCCTTTCGGCGTTACACCGGTATCACTTGCAAGTAAATTGAGTTTGAACGCAATCGCCTGCTCCCAGAAATAGTTGTTGTATTTCTTTTTATCGGCTTTTACCAGTTTCACTAATTTCTTCGTCGCTTTGCCTGTGGTTAAATTGCGAACAGAGTCAATCGGAAAATTTCTGTTTGTATCGTGCGCAGCAGTATAGAATTTCCCGACATCAGCGGATTTCGAGTAAGCAATCCAACCAAAATTTCCCGCAGTTGCTTTCTCTTGCGCAATGCCAAGGAATGTCGCCCCCTTCTTTCCATACCGGCGAAAGACTTCGGATACTGCGGTAACGAGATTCGGTTTTACTTTCAATGAACCTACTTTTACAGCATTAATTTTAGCATACTTATACGCTAACGATACTGCCTTCTTGGAAAGTGAAGTATCTGCTTTGAACGTACGATATTGCGTAGTATCAGAAGGGTTGGTTACTAATACCACGATTTGTAAAATTCCCGACGAAGCGCTATACACAGAGGAGGAGACTTCTCCGGCCATTGATTGCCCCGCACTGAATTCCACTTTATACTCCGAACTTTCTACACTACCATTTGTACCACCAATGGAAGAGGAAACGAGAGTGTACACAGGTTGTTGCTGTCCGATTGCGACAGAAACAACCAGCCAGCATATCAAGAATAATATTGATTTCATATTGCCTCCATGTTTTACTTATTATCCCGGAGTTCAGAATGACTCTCATCAGAACTTCCCGATTTTTCTTTCGCTATAAGCAATTGCACTTGAAGTGAAAGTTGTTGTAACTCGGTGCGTAATGATTCGTTTTCTTTTTTCAATTCCTGAATAGCGGCAAGTGCAATACCAGCAGGGTCAATTGTTGAAATAGTCTTATCATCATTGCCCAAGCCAAATGCTTGATAGAAATCCTGTGCGGTAGGACCAATATGCTTTATCGTGGAACCTTCGGATTTATAATTCCATATCGTGATAGGAAGTGACGCAACTTTTTCCAAAATAGATTTACCGTTTACCGAAGTAAAATTTTCTTTTTTATTCCGGTCTGATACGCTATTCCACACTCCAGCTGAACTTAAATACGCACCTGTGCTTGTTTGAATGAAACGTGATGGTATTGGTGTATCTACATCATTATCTTTTCCAAACCATATACCACCACTCGCGCGAACTACAAATTGATTTTCTCCCGTTGAGGCGACACTTCCTATTTCTTGACTATCACTCCAGACGAATGAACCATTATGTAACGCCTGTGCATTTCGACCTGCGGCAAAAGAGTAGGAACCTTGTGCTATATTTTGATTTCCTCCGGGTACTGTTGAGAACATTCCATTTGCTATGTTATTTCCTCCACCAGAAACTGTAGAATAAGAATTATATACGTTCATAGGATTTGACCCAATCGCACCAGCGAGATTTGCTCGTCCTCCACCAATTACATTTGCAAAACCATACGCTATATTTCCAGTTCCTCCGTTAATATTTGATAAATCCCCTAAAGCAGAATTGCTATCGCTCTCTGTATCCGCACCACCCATTGCGACTGAATTCTTTCCCCGTGCCCTATTAAATGTTCCAGCAACAAATGCATTGATGCCTGTATTCGCATTTGACGAACCAAAATTTCCTTTCCCCATAGTGATATTTATATTAGCAATAGCAGGATCGGATGTTATAGGGCCTGTCATAATCCCTCCAGAGAGTGGAAGGAAATCTCCAACGGCTCCTGCAGATGTTTGTACGGTCCCATCAGGGAATTTAAAACCACCAGTCGTTGAATAAATTTTACCCGCAACTTGAAGTTTTTCCACCGGGTCTATGCCAATACCAAGACTGTTGGTAAATGTTTTTGCTCCACCAATCGTTTGAGTCGAATTTAGGTCAACAAAATTCTTAGTCGATGACCCTGTTCCGCCTTTGTCAAGGGGAACTACCCCGCTAAGTGACACATTGGGTGCAGTTGAAGTTCCTGTTACGGAAAGAGGTAGTGCAGCAGATACGCTCGTTACAAAATTACCGCCGCCAACAGTTTCATCATTCGCCGCTACCCAAGCCGTTCCATTCCATTTCATCACCTGACCAGTTGTAGCATTATTCCGGAACAATGTTTTCGCAGTATCTGAGTAAACTGCATGTCTGGAGCTATCTGCCTTCCCAGCATGACGAGAACTGTCTGATTTCCCTGCATGGCGAGAACTATCGGATTTCCCCGCGTGACGAGAACTGTCTGATTTCCCTGCGTGGCGAGAACTATCTGATTTTCCCGCGTGACGAGAACTGTCTGATTTCCCTGCGTGACGAGAACTATCTGATTTCCCTGCGTGACGAGAACTATCTGATTTCCCTGCATGACGAGAACTATCTGATTTCCCTGCATGCTTGGAACTATCTGATTTGTTCGAGCGAAAACTATAGGGTGTTGTGCCAAGTTCTATTCGTGATTCCATAGGAACATTATCAACGATAATCTGTAAGTAATATGCCTTGTCAAACGCAAGTGTAATTTCCGGTTGAGGAGGATTTCCTAGGATAACACTAAAGACACTGTTTTTTTTGGGCTTCATATTTATGGTTGCTGAAGTCCACAGCTGAGTTCCCGTTCCAATACCTTCTTCGTCCCAAATTTGAAACTCCAGAGACGTCGTCTGATGAGTCGGAATGTCTTCATTATTTTTTTGGATTACTCCTTCCCAATGAATTTTTTTAGGAACTCCGGCAAGGAGAGTGTTTGTAACGAATAAGGTTATAATGATTAAAGTGAATTTTTTCATTGTAGTATCTTTCTGAATTTGTTTATAAATAATTATTGAATTGAAATTGTTTATTAGAAAAAAACTTGTTTAGTAAAAGTGTAGGACACGTTTGCAGCGTCCTACACTTAATCCATTTACCTGATGTGAATGTTACTTCATCAGCATCATCTTCTTCACATCTATAAATGTTTTGGTTTCGCTTGAAGATGTGAGACGATAAAAATACACGCCGCTCGAAAGCGAACTCGCATCAAACTCTATCTCATGCATCCCTTCCTCCATTAATCTGCTGTGAATCAACGTTGCTACTTCTTGACCAAGCACATTGTAAATCTTCAACGACACTAACCCCAAACCACCAACCTCAAACCGAATTGCTGTCGTTGGATTAAACGGGTTGGGATAGTTTTGTTCCAACGTGAACACCGACGGAACTCCATCTTCACCAGTTCCAAACGCCAACTGTTCTGATTTTGTATTCGGCACATAACGCACTATGCCAACGTCGCTTGCTGTTTTTACTCCCTTCAGTTTCACTGCATACGGTTTCTTACCGGTTTGAAGATTGGCAGTGTCTATCGTGTAATTA
>JAGXRH010000186.1 GCA_018335975.1 Ignavibacteriales bacterium | reverse complement strand
TCGCGCTCATTGTACACTTTATAGTGAGAAAATAATTCCTTTGTTTCCTTTACTACGTATGCAGTAATTGCTTCGGGTGTTGTTTTCAAATTCGGAAGTCCGCGTCTCGCCGCTTCTTTTTGCCAGTCATCAGAATATCCATCACCGCTAAAAAGTATGTTCTTCGATTCGGAAATTACTTTTCGCAACACCTCCACCACTGCTGAATGAAAATCAATTTTCTTCGCGAGTAATTTTTCCAACATTGTCCGCATCTCATCAAGCGATTCCGCCATTGCCGTATTTAAAACAGCAACCGGTGTTGATGGCGACTGACTTGCACCCACAGCGCGAAACTCGAATTTATTCCCTGTGAAAGCAAACGGCGATGTCCGGTTGCGGTCAGTATTATCTTTTGGAATCTCAGGAATTTTATCAATGCCAATCGAAAGCCATGCTTGGTCGGTATTTTTTGTAACTTTCTTTTTTTCAAGGTCGTCTAAAATTTGCGAAAGTAAATCTCCGACAAAAACAGAAATAATTGCCGGCGGCGCTTCATTTGCTCCGAGACGATGGTCGTTGTGAGCCGACGCAATTGATGCTCGTAAAAGTTTTGAATGTTTATGCACTGCTTTTATTGTTGCAACGAAGAAAACCAAAAACTGTAAATTCGAATGAGGCGTTTTTCCCGGGTTGAGTAAGTTTTCCCCTTTATCCGTGCCAATAGACCAATTGCAGTGTTTACCGCTCCCGTTCACATTTGCAAAAGGTTTTTCGTGCAGAAGCACAGCAAGATTATGACGCTGCGCAATCCTCTCCATTAAATCCATAAGAATTTGATTGTGGTCAACGGCAACATTGACATCTTCAAAAATCGGCGCTACTTCAAATTGATTCGGTGCGACTTCATTGTGGCGTGTTTTCAGGGGAATGCCGAGTTTGTATGCTTCGCGTTCCACTTCCGTCATAAAAGCGAAAGCGCGTTCAGGAATGTTTCCGAAGTATTGGTCTTCGAGTTGTTGATGTTTTGCCGGTGTACGCCCGAAGAGTGTTCTTCCTGTTTGTTTAAAATCAGGGCGCGCATTATAATATGTTCTGTCAATCAAAAAATACTCCTGTTCCACACCGAGCGTTGCGTTCACTTTCGTTGCGGGATTTTTGAAATGTTTCAACATCCGGAGCGTTGCGTTGTTTAATGCTTCCACCGAACGAAGTAGCGGCGCTTTTTTATCGAGCGTTTCTCCGGTGTAAGAAATAAAAACCGTCGGAATGCAAAGCGTATTGCCGTGCGGGTATTCCATAATAAACACCGGACTTGTCGGATCCCATATTGTATAACCACGCGCTTCAAATGTTGCACGGATTCCTCCGGAGGGTAATGAGGACGCATCGGGCTCTCCCTGAATCAATTGTTTTCCGGAGAATGATTCAATAATTTTTCCATCATCGCCGAACTCGATAAATGAATCATGCTTTTCCGCCGTAAATCCTGTGAGCGGTTGGAACCAATGCGTGTAATGCGTACACCCTTTGGTAATCGCCCAATCTTTCATCGCAATTGCAACGATACTCGCAGTTTCGAGGTCAAGTTTTTTTCCACGTTGCACGATATCGAGTATTTTCTCGTACGATTTCGATGGGAGAAGTTGTTGCATTTTCGGGAGGTCAAAAACGTTTTCTCCAAAATAGGATGAAACAGGTTTTTCGGATTTGTTCATAGCGATTTTCTATTTGTGAATTTTAAGTTTTAAAGTTTCTTTGTGTGTGGAAAGAACAACACTGGTGAGTGTGCTTGTTACGCCCGTCCACGTTTGTATTTTTGCAAGAAAGCGTTCAAGCGTACTCGTATTTTCCGTACGGATTTTAATAAGATGCGAACCTTTTCCCGTAACAGCGTGACATTCCAAAATTTCAACCGCCACATTGACTTGTTTGATAAACGTGGGATAATGTTTGGAATTATCCACTTTCACTTCGATAAATGCAGTAACATCCTTACCCAGCATTTTCGGATTTACTTTTGCAAAGTATCCCTCGATAATTCCCTTTCCTTCCAACTTGTGCAGTCGTTCACTCAATGATGGCTCGGAAAGTTTTACCGTCGAGGCAAGTTCGCTTTGTTTAATACGCCCGTTTTCCTGGATCAGTTCAAGGATATGCAGGTCAATCTCATCAAGTTTTATTTCCACGGTTTAGAATTATATTAGGTTATTATAAAAATTTTACGAAGAATATAAGGTTATTTATAAAAACACAAAATAAATCTGAAATAAATTTTCTTCTTGCCGGTTTTCCCTGCGAGGCAAAGGCGTACTCTGTCGGTACAAATTGGCTTGGAGAGAAGTTTTCCCTATTTTACTCCCGCATTTTTCATCGGATCTATTTTCTGAATGCTTCACGTGCTTCATTCCACATTGAAAACGCCCTCGTAGTTCAATGGATAGAACTGAAGTTTCCTAAACTTCCAATACAAGTTCGATTCTTGTCGAGGGTACTTTGAAAAATCAAATATCAAAAATCAACTATCAACATTACTTATTATGAAATTACTTCAAACTCTTCTCTTTACTCTCTTCTTTTTTTCTATAACTTTTTCACAGACGACGCATATCGTCATATCGGAGTTTGCTACACGCGGAACCGCTAATGCAACCGATGAGTTTGTGGAACTTTACAACCCTATGGACTCCGTCATTGATATTTCAGGATGGAAACTGGAATACAAATCGGCATCGGGAACGACATGGAGTTTACGCGCAACAATTCCCAATAATAAGACCATCCCTGCTTTTGGTTTTTTTCTCATTGCACCAACAAGTTATGCAAGTTCTACAACTCCCGATTATCGTGCAACAGAATGGAGCGCGGGTGCCGCGGATAACGGACATTTTCATATCACAAATGTTGGGGGAACCGAAATTGATAAAGTAGGCTATGGCACTGCGATTGACCCCGAGGGTTCACCCGCACCTAACCACGGAACATCAGCAAATAATAACAGTGTTGAACGAAAAGCAAAAGCATCATCAACTGCAGATTCCTTATGTTCAACAGGAACTCATGCATTAATTGGAAACGGGCAAGACACTCAACAGAACAATCTTGATTTTGTTGCCCGTACGTGTAATAGAAATCCACAAAATACTTTGAGTCCCACCGAACCTCCCGGCGGAACAAATCTCTGCGATGGTAGTGGAATCGCTTCAGTTTCTCCCCACTCTGCGCAAGGAAATATTCCAACGAATTTTGTCGTCAAATATTTCCGCAACACGCAATACACTATTTCCGATATGCGATTCGTAATGCCTTCATCTTTCAGTTGGTCTCATTCACTCGATAGTGTTTCTATCACGAATGCTACTGCCTCCGTTTCCATTGTTGCAGACACGATTCTATTTGAAGGAATAACGTTTTCTTCAGACTCATCAGAAATTACGATTCGCAACGTTACGCCGCCCGATTCGACAGCGAGTTTCAAAATCAAAGTTCAAACACGGTGTACAACATTCCGGGAAATAACTACTTCTCCGACAGTACTGGTTGTCGGCTCACCAATTCCGATTGCAAGCGTAAAAGAAAATGATTCGCTCGGCATTCCCATTAGAAACGGACAATATGTAACCCTTCGCGGAATCGTTACTGTTGGAAATGAATTTTGCAGTCCATCGTATATGCAGGATAACACTGCCGGAATCGGAATGTTCGGTACAACAACTTCGGCGGCACTGACTATCGGCGATGATGTAATTATTTCCGGCAGAGTAACGCACTTCAACGGATTTACGCAAATTGATAATCTCACGCTTCAACAAACCCTTAGTCAGGGAAACGAAGTTGAGCCCATCGTGCTTACCGTTTCACAAGTGAATGAACAGAACGAAGGGATACTCGCAAAAATTCTCGCGGTTACCGTGCGCGATACCTTTGGTAATGCAATCTCAACCTGGGATTGCGGAACTTCGGGAAGAAATTACCGGCTGTACGAAAGCCCAACGGCGTTTACACAAATTCGTGCGGATAATTGTGTGAACATTTGTGGTACGACCGCTCCTCAAGATGAGATAGATTTGATTGGTGTTGTTGGACAGTTCGACCCCTCTGCTCCCCATAATACGGGATAT
>JAGXRH010000185.1 GCA_018335975.1 Ignavibacteriales bacterium | reverse complement strand
TACGAGTATGTGAAAAAAATAAATCCAAAAATTATTTACTGCTCCATTTCCGGTTATGGACAAACGAGTTCGCAAAGTCATCAACCGAGTTACGATTTAATTGTACAAGGCGAATCGGGATTGATGGCTCTTACCGGCTTTCCCGATGGCGCACCGACTAAAGCGGGAATTTCTCTTGCTGATGTTACTGCGGGAAATCTTGCGTTTGAAGGAATTTTGCTCGCGCTTTTTCAACGTGAGAAAACAAACGAAGGACAACTCGTTGATATAAGTTTGCTTGACGGTTTACTTTCGTTGTTCACATATCAATCGCAAATTGCGTTATCGTCAAACAAAAAGCCGACACGCAAAGGAAATATTCATCCCACGATTACGCCGTACGAAACATATCAAACAAAAAATGGATTTCTGAATGTTGCAATCGGAAGCGAAGTGCATTGGAAAAATTTTTGCGAAGCAATTAAGAGAAATGACTTGCAACGTGATTCTTGTTTCGTAACCAATTCAAAGCGAGTAGAAAATCGTGCTGTACTTGAAACAGAACTCAAACCGATTTTTCTTACAAAAACAAATGAAGAATGGATTTCATTATTACAAAATGCAGATGTTCCCGTCGGAAAAATAAATTCACTCAACGACGCTTTGCAAATGGAAACATTGAAAGAACGCGAGATGCTCGTTTCCGTTCAACATTCAAAAGTTGGTGAAATAACAATGGTGGGAAATCCAATCAAACTTTCTTCAACTTCGCAGCAGCTCTTCGCTCCTCCCCCGCTTGTTGGAGAACATACAGAAGAAATTTTACTTTCGATTGGATACACGAAAGAAATGATTGAAGAATTGAGAAAGAAAAAAATAATCTAAGTGAACCTTTGTGTTCTTCGTGTCTTAGTGGTTTTGTTCTTTTACCACAAAGGCACAAAGTTCACGTAGAAACACTAAGAAGTTTTTACTTTCCACAACAAAAACTTCTCCTCGTCAAATCCTTTCAAACTTGTTTCAAAAGATTCGGTGTCGCAATTATTTTTTGAAATAAACTCCACGACTTCAGAATCATTCTTTATTGCGTCGGAAATAATAACATCGTTGCCGTTGGAATATTTTTCTAATCGCGCTGCCATATTTACTGTTGCACCGAAGCAATCAAGTTTTCCTCTGTTGTTAATCGCAATCGCAGAACCGGCGTGAATGCCAATGCGAACGAGAACATCTAAATCCGAGCCATATTCTTTGTAAAATTTTTTCCATTGTTGCTGCATTTCCAAAGCGGCTTGCAACGCATCAATACTTTTTGTGAACGTTGCCATAATTGCATCACCCATTGTTTTTACAATTCCACCGTGATACTTGGATACAAATTCCGTGAGATAGTGGAAGTGATTTTCTACAAAGGAAAACGCTTTTGCATCGCCGATCGCCTGATACATTTGTGTTGACCCTTTCAAATCGGTAAATAAAATGACGATCGAAGAAATGCCGAGTTCTTCTCCCGGCGCAACCGCTTCTTCGGGAAATGTGTCGCGAAAACCCTGCAGCGAGGTTACGATTGCCGCAGTTGCTGCATTTTCTTTCCACGTTTCTCGTTCAAGTACAACAAGCGATTCATCATTGGAGTTGTTATACACTTCTAATCGAATCGTTCCGGTTTTTACTTCCGTGTTATCAATTATCAATTTTCCATTCTCAATTTTTATTTTGAGAGTTGTTTCATTTGTAGTTTCTTTCACTTGCACTGAAAACATTTCTTCCGTTTGATAACAACGAACGCGAAGAATTCCGTTCTTCACTTCCATTTCTTCCACACGTTTTTCATTCGACTCAAGTCGAAGTTGCGCAATGATTTCCGGCATATTTGCTGGTCCGCCGATGCAATACATTTCATTCCGAGCAATTCGTACAGCGGGATGTACTGTAAATCGTGTTTCAACGGAAGAAGAAAAATCGGAACCGAATTTTATTTCGCACGTATCGCAATGAGATTCTGCTTGAAGTTGTTTGAGCGTGAGATTATCGCTCGAAACTGCGCGGCAATTTGGACAAAGAATCGTCCAATGCAAATCGAGTAATCCAACTTTTGTTGAATACAAAAATAATTTCAAGACTTCGTATCTGTCTTCACTCCATTTGTCGGCAAGTTCAAATGGTCGCATTCGCACGACTTCCAAATCGGAAGCAGTAAGTAAATGTTTTTCAAGTTTTGAGATGAGATTTTTATTCTCGAAATACTTTTTCAAATCTTTGTTGCGAGATTCAAATTGATTTGGGTTCAGTAATTCCTTTGGTGGAAGAGTTGGAAGTTTTTGCTCTCGCGGATTAAGAAAATGTTTTTCAAATGCTTTTGTAATATTGAGAACATCTTTCAAAGCAACTTTACGAACGTATGTCAATGCCACAATTCTGCTGAGAATATTATGCGGCATTACTTCGCCAAAGACTTCCAATTCCGTTGCATCACCTTTGGGAACTAAACGTATTCCGCCAATTATATCTTGCAAAAATCCAAACTTAAATCGTCGAAGAACTTTATAATGTCTTCCCGCAACATAATCGAAGGGGAATTCTTCATACGAAACTCTTACGCCGAACTTCTTTGCTTCTGCCTGATAATGTCCTTTCTTCCTCGGGTCGGGATAAGGAATAAATTTTATCGCCGGTAAATCAATGGTACGATTCAACCTATCCGTATCTGCAAGAAAACTCCACAACACATCGCGAGGAACTTTGAGAAGAACTTTTTTAGAGAGGAGGATGGGAGGTGAATTTGTTTTTTTCACGAATGAATTATGTGCAAACTTTAAATATGATATTGCAACAATACTATTGCCAATTTTTGACGAACTTTCTTTCTTGGAAAATGTTCCAAACGAACTCAGCAAATTATCCTGTAAATATTCACTTGTATCATCGTTTGTTCCAATATTGACGTAAGTTTTTTTTGTTTGTAAAAATTGTGGAGAAAAGATAGAGAAATGAAGAAAGAGTTTAAAACAAAAAAAGCAATTTCTCACACTCGTACAGGTTTCTTACTATGCTTACAGAGTTCCCGTACGTAAAGTTAAACCTCGCGTTTTTGTTTTCTGAATTTTCCCTACAATAGCAGGGATATTTTTCCGTGTCCAAAAAATTCCCTTTGAGTCCGTAAGCGTATTTTTTTAGATTTTAAAATCTCCCTCGAAACGGTGAAGGGAGTTTTTTCGATGTGCAAAAATTCCCTCGTCCTTTATAAAAATTCCCCTGCGAATGATAAGGGATTCCTTCCTTGCCGGAAAAATTCCCTCCGGTAATACAAGGGAGTTTTAAATTGTTGCAAAATTTCCCTCGCAGAACGCAAGGGATTTTTACATTGTTCCAAAAACTCCCTTGAGCAATGCAACGGCTTTTTTCCTTGTTGAAAAAACTCCCTCAACCGATGTAAGGGAAGCATAATTATTGGAAAAACAGGAATAAAAACAAATTTGCGATAGATTAATAGGGAAAAAACAAAAAGTGTCACCCCGAATCCCGCTTTAGTGGATGAAGGCACTTTTGATAAGATTCCTCACCCGATGAATCGGGATTCGGAATGACAATCACAGGTTTTTTTGTTATTCAAAACGAACACAACATTCACACAAAAAGGTACTGTGACGAAAATTACAGCGGTAAACTTTAATGGAATTTTCTGTAAACGCAGATTGTTGTAGGTATTGAACGCACAGGATATGAGCAATGATTTTAACGCAGAAAAAAAATAGAACTTCTCACCATAAGTTTTCTTCCGAATGGAAACGGGCGCTGTTGGGAAGAAACAATGTACAATTGCCCGTAACTCAAAACTATCATGAGGTAATAATATGAAAAAAGACTATCTCCCAAACGGAGACACGCAATTTCTTGCGTGGTATGATAATCTCGTGAATAAAATTCCGACGTACGCAACGGAACTCGGAATTACGAACGACGAGGTAACCAACCTGCAAAATTCCTTGCAGGAGACAAAAGCCAAACTGGGCGAACATACGGCGATGAAAACTTCCCTGCAATCATTAACGCAGGCGAAAAAAAACACCGTAACGAATGCGCGAAGTCTTGCCCGCACGATTGGTTCGCGGGACGCGCTCCTGTGTGTTGTTTACTCCACGCCATTGATGATGCGTCGGGGCGGGTGTTCTTACGGTTCGTTCCGTCAGAAAATACTGCCGACACACTCAGAACACTCCGGCACTATTGTGAACGCTTTGGTATTCCCCGCACGCTCTATACGGATCACGGCACCGTGTTCTATGCGAAAAACACTTTGACCGATGTTGGTCGCGCGATGACAACACTCGGAGTCGAAATGCTCTTTGCCGGTTCGCCCCAAGCCAAAGGGCGAGTCGAACGAGGAAATAGAACGCATCAAGATCGACTCGTCAAAGCATTGAGCCGTGAAGGAATCTCGACCATCGCTGATGCCAATCGCTATCTGGATGAACACTATCTCGACGACCACAATCGCCGTTTTGCTCAGTGCGATGGACTTCCCGATGTGCATCGCAGCGCCAAC
>JAGXRH010000184.1 GCA_018335975.1 Ignavibacteriales bacterium | reverse complement strand
ATAACCAAAATTCAATTGCAAAAAGGGGAATACAAACTACATTATGAGTCTGATGGTTCTCATTCGTTTGATGGCTGGAATGATGACCCGCCGAATGACCGTTCACATTGGGGTATTACCGTGTATCAAGATGAAGAATAGAGTGCCCTCTTCTATTCGTACTCAACTTCCCAAAAAATAATAGTACTTCCCGCATCACCTGTCACAAGGTGTTTTCCGTCGTGTGAGAATGTTAAAGCAGTTACATCGTGAGAATGGTTTTGCAGAGAGACCACTTCGGCGGGAGATTCAATATTCCAGATTTTGACTGAATTATCCGTGCTTCCGCTCGCAAGATTTTTTCCGTTCGGCGCAAAAGAAAGCGCGAGCACTGCGCTGGTATGTCGCTTGATAGTAAACAGTTCCGATTTTAACTTTGTATCCCACACTTTTATCGTTCCCTGAACATCACCGCTTGCAAGCAGAGTATCATCGGGGGAAAATGCGAGCGAATAGACTGCGTTAGTATGTCCCTGCAAATGCATAATTTCCTTCCCGGAATTTAGCTCCCATATTTTTATTCCTGCATCAGACCAACCGCCGGCAAGATGATTTCCTTTTGAACTGTATGCAAACGAAGTGAGATATTGTTTGCCTCCCCGGAATATTTCCTTCAAGGTTTTCAACTCTTTCGCAAGTTCAACGTCCCATATTTTTACCGAATTATCAAAACTTCCGCTGAGAATTCGTGTTCCGTCTTTGGAAAATCGGATAGCCATAATTGGCGAAGTATGTCCGCGTAAAATTGCTTTAGCGCGGCTGCTTGCCCGGTACCAGAGGATTATATTTTTATCCAAACCAGCGCTCGCGAGATATTGTCCGTCCGGCGAAAAACATAACGATGTTACTCCATCGGTGTGCAACGAAAACGAATTTGTAATGTTGCCGCCCGCTACATCCCAACAATGAACAACGCCTTTCATATTTCCGCTTGCAAAGTGACTGCTTTCAGGAGAAAATGCAAGAGACGAAATTGCTACTGATGAGCGGGCGGACAATTGTTCTCCAGGCGAGATGGTTTTGAGCAACGTGAGGTTTCTAATGTATTTTTCTTTCAAAGATTGCTGCGCAATAGTAGGTTGCGGAGTTCGCACGGTTGTTGTTTCCGCGAATATATGCGCATAATTCGTTTCAATCCAACTCAATAATTCTTTACAGGAAGCTGCACGCCGACTCGGTTGTTTTTCAATCATTTTCCACAGTAGTGTTACCGTCTGGTGGGAAATGAGAGGATTGTACACGCGTGGGTCGGGAATCGTTCCTTTGAGAATCTCTCGTTTTATTTTTTCGTCGCTTTCTTCGTTGATACTGATACTGAATGGAACTCTGCCGGTCAGCATTTCGTACAAAGTAATACCGAGACTATAAATATCTATGCGTGCGTCAATAGCAGGGTTTCCGGCAAAGAGTTCCGGGGCGAGGTAATAGAGTGTTCCGATTTCCCGTTCCGTTGTATCGAGAAAATGATCGCCGAAGCCTTTGGAGATTCCGAAATCCAGAAGTTTCACTATTTCATTTTCGTCGAGTATGACGTTTCGGGGATTGATGTCGCGGTGCAAAAGTCCTTGAAAATGAAGATAGTCAATGCCTTCGAGCATTTGTTTGAAAATAAAAAGCGCGTGCTGTTCGGAAATAGCACCGGACGAAGCGATAAGTTTGTTAATCGGCGTTCCTTCAACGTATTCCAAAACCATATAATACACATCGTCTTCCTTTGCATACGAAAGCAAGCGAATAATATTCGGGTGAATTAGTTTACTCTGCACGTCGGCTTCATTACGAAATCGTTCTACAAATTCGATGTTGCGGCTCAGTTGCGGCGAAAGCACTTTCAGCGCAACATGACGTTGCAAGATTGTATCGAAGCCAAGATACACTTCACCCATCCCGCCTGAGCCGAGTCTGCGGACGATAGAATAGTGTGCAAGTTGTTTAAGCGAAGCCATTTCTCAATTCTGATATAAAAAAAGCGTGTTGAATTTACAAAATTAAACTACGCCGACAAACGTTTCTTGAATATAACGAAGCAAATAAGTATTTTCCTCGCAACTTTTTTAACAAAAAAAAATGAATATGAAAACTAACCAACTTCTCGTCCTTATTTTTCTCTCGCTCGGAATGTTTCCTACACTTCACGCGCAAAGTGATTCAGCAAAAAATTCGCTTGTTGAAGGTGCAAATGCGTTGCAGTTTCAGTTTGAGGGTCTTTCTCTTAACGGATTTGATGGAGGTTTACTTTCTTGGAAGCACCAATATTCAACTTTAGAAGCTTTACGTGTTGGTATCAGTTTAAATGCCCAGCATTCAAACATTAAATTTGAACGAGGTCGTATTGGACAAACTCCTGTTTCGCGTGCCAATATTTCTATAAGAGCCTTGAAACAATACTACTTAGTTCCTAAAAATTCTATAAACTTTTACTATTCGTATGGATTATTGGTAAGTTTAGACCATTATAAAAATAACGAGTACAGTAGCAGTTACTATTACTCAGATACTTGGGCAATTGGACCAGTAGGAAATGTTGGAGTTGAATGGTTTTTTCATAATAGTATGAGTTTATCCGGGGAATATATCGGTGTTGGAAAATTAACGTACAAGATATATGATGAGGATATCTATAGGAGAACCAAAACTTTTTCTTATGGAATTTCGTATGAATCAGTAAAACTCGGTTTGTCTGTTTACTATTAATCCGCATATCACAATTATTACATCACAAATCTCAAGTCAAGTTCAAATGTCTTCGCAGCAGAAAATAATTCTCACCGATTCCAACATCGAAATTCCCGAACAACTTGGCAATGACCGCGCGGGAGAATTTCCATTCACACGCGGAATATATCCAACAATGTATCGCTCGCGTTTATGGACGATGCGTCAATATGCGGGATTCGGAACTGCGGAAGAATCGAATCAACGCTATCGTTATTTACTTTCGCAAGGAGTTACAGGATTGAGCGTTGCGTTTGATTTACCAACACAAATCGGTTACGACAGCGATAATGCCATGAGTGAAGGCGAAGTGGGAAAGGTCGGCGTTGCAATTAATTCGCTCGCCGATATGGAAACATTGTTCGATGGAATTGCATTGGAAAAAGTTTCTACATCAATGACGATTAACGCAACCGCTTCCATTCTTCTTGCGTTGTATGTTGCCGTTGCAAAAAAACAAAATGCAAATCTCAAAAAACTTTCCGGAACAATTCAGAATGATATTTTAAAAGAATACGCCGCGCGGGGAACATATATTTATCCGCCGAAACAATCCATGCGCTTGATTACCGATATTTTCCAATGGTGCAGCGCGGAACTTCCGAGTTGGAATACGATTTCGATTTCCGGTTATCACATGCGCGAAGCGGGAAGCACTGCTGTGCAAGAAGTTGCGTTCACGCTTGCAAACGGAATTGCGTACGTGCAAGCGGCGATTGATGCGGGACTTGATGTTGATGATTTTTCTTCGCGCGTTTCTTTTTTCTTCAACATTCACAATAATCTTTTTGAAGAAGTTGCAAAGTTACGCTGCGCAAGAAAAATGTGGGCAACGATTATGAAAGAACGTTTCCACGCAAAGAATGAAAACTCGCTCAAGTTGAGATTTCATTCGCAAACTGCTGGCTCAACACTCACTGCGCAGCAACCGGAAATAAATATTTCGCGCGTAACATTGCAAGCGCTTTCCGCAGTTCTTGGAGGAACACAAAGTTTGCATTGTAACGGATTTGATGAAGCGCTCGCATTGCCAACAGAAAACGCCGCGCGCATTGCATTACGAACACAGCAAATTATCGCAAACGAAAGCGGCGTTACCGAAACCGTTGACCCGCTTGCCGGAAGTTATTACGTTGAATATTTGACAAGCGAAATTGAAAAACGGGCGTGGGAATACATTGCAACCATTGATAAACTCGGCGGCGCAGTAAAAGCAATCGAACAAAATTATATTCAAAATGAAATTGCAACTTCCGCGTACGAATATCAAAAAGCAATTGAGCGGAAAGAAAAAATTATTGTCGGCGTAAATGATTTTCAAATTGAAGAAAAGGAATTTACCGACACTTTGAAGATTGATGAAAGTATTCGCGCGAAACAAATTGCTCGTTTGAATGATGTGAAGAAAAAAAGAAACGGAGATGAAGTACGAAGGAGATTGGGAGAATTGAAATCCGCATCAACAACTTCCGAAAACTTAATGCCGCACATTTTGAATTGCGTTGAAAACTATTGCACACTTGGAGAAATTGCAGATACGTTGAGAAGTGTGTGGGGAGAATACAAGGAAGTTTGAGGTTTGCGATATGAGTTTTTCTGTTTATTAATTGAACAAATTCATAGCAGATTAAACGTATTAACGAATAAACCAACAAACGAATTAACAAACATTCCCGCCCTTCTTCGTATATTTTGCCCGCAAAAAAATAATTTATGTTAAAGCAAACAAAACAAAACACCCAGTTATTAAAATCTGAAGAACACACAAGTTCAGAAAATCCTCCCGAAAAATCCCCTGAAACAACTAAACCGGTGCAAGAAGAAATTCCCACGATCCTTCCCGTACTTCCGCTACGTGACGTTGTGATTTTTCCTCATATGATTTTTCCGGTATTAGTGGGAAGGGAACAATCGCTGAAAGCCGTGAATGAATCTCTTGAGCGTGGGAAATTTATTTTTCTTGTAGCGCAAAAAGGTTCGAATGTTGAAGACCCGACGCAGAATGATATTTACCGTGAAGGAACCATCGGGAAAATTTTTCAATACCTGAAACTTCCGAATGGATTGATGAAAATTCTCGTGGATGGCATCGTGGAAGCCGATATCGGAAAATTTACCAAAACCGACTCGTATCTTGAGGCGGAGGTGTTTATTTCCACGCCCTTGCACGACCCCTCTTCGGATTTGGATGCATTAGTGCGCAGCGCAACATCGTTATTTTCCGAATACATACAACTCAGCCGCAATGCTCCGCCGGAAGTTCTTGCTGCATTTCAAAATATCCGCGACGTCCGGCGAAAAATGTATTTCATTGCTGCAAACATTACGCAAAATGTTGA
>JAGXRH010000183.1 GCA_018335975.1 Ignavibacteriales bacterium | reverse complement strand
TCGGCAAATGTTTTATGAAGAAGTTTATTCGTTCGGTGAAGTAACACGGCGATTTTCGTTTGATGTTCAATTCCCATTCTGAGCGCGCCGGAAACGTAGAGTGCCTGCGCCGCCGCAGAAAGTCCTTTACTCGCAGCGTCGCCAATCATAATCGCCAACCGGTCGTTCTCCGCTTCGCTCTGCACGTAATCAAAAAAATCGCCGCCGACAATTCTATCCGCAACTGAAACACCGTAAATATTATAATGATGAAAATTCAATTCGTGTTCGGGGAGAATGCGCCGCTGAATCGTCCGCGCTAAGTCGAGGTCTTTTTCCAATTCCTTTCTTGTTCGTTCATTTCTTCGTTTTCCTAACACCGAGGTGAGCGTCGTGCTGATAACGTTGAGCGTTTGCAATGTTGTATCATTGATAAAATCCGCATTGAATGCCAGCACGTACGGAAACACCTCGTATTTTTTCCATTTCACCAAATCCCCGACTCCTGTTGCAGAGTACCGTGAGATTTTTTTCTGCATCAGATACTGATTTGTTTCAGTGGAAAGAATCGTTCGTTTATGCACAAGGTCAAGGAACATCCGGTAATCGGCTATCTTCAACTCGAAATTTTTCTTTATAGCTTCCGTTTCGCCAACTTGTTCAATTAAACGGTACGTGCCGCTACGAGTATCCAATTTCCACAAACGTCCCCCCTTGATATCAATATCTTCATTGCGAACGATATTCTTTAAAACATTCGTCAACAACTCGATATCGGTTTTAAACGACTCGGCAGCGAATTGTTCGATGGTATAGTAGAGTTTTCGTAAGTGCATTTTATTTTTTATTCACCACTGATTCGCACGGATTATACACGGATTTTTTTTGATTTTATATCCGCGTTCAACTGTGTAAATCCGTGATTAATTTTATATATCTCCCAACATAGGGCGTAATACAATTTCTTCGCAAATAACGTCGGAAGGAAAGCGATACGTTTGCAACACCACTTCCGCAACAGATTTTGCCGACATCATTCGGAAAGAATATTTCTTTCGTTCCTCTTTTGACCACATTGCTGTTTCTGTTGCGCCGGGAAAAACATTGACAACACGAATATTTTTCTCTCGCAATTCTTCACGCAAAACTTTTCCCAGCATCATCGCTCCCGCCTTCGATGCAGAATACGCTCCGCTGTTTTTAAATGTTGTGGTTGAAGCAGTGGAAAGTATATTGAAAATCCATCCATTGTTTTTTTTCTTCATTGAAGGAAGAACTGCTTTCACGCATAAAAACATTCCTCGCAAATTCACCGAAAGAATATCATTAAATTCTTTCACGGATGTTTTTTCAATTGATTTGAAAACGGTAACGCCAGCATTATTGATGAGAACTTCAACTTCTCCCAATTCTTTCTGAATATTTTTGTGTGTTTGTAAAAGCGATTTTTCATTTGCAACGTCACAGGGGAAACTTTTTGTAATTCCACCAAGCGAAATAATTTCTTTTTCGAGTTTCAGCAACTCTTTTTCCGAACGAGCAGAAAGAGCAACCTTACATCCAATCGAAGCGAATTGCTTTGCAAGTTCTTTTCCAATACCTCTACTTGCGCCGGTAATCCAAACGACGGGACGAAATGCAATTGCTTTATTCGACTTCATATTTACTTTTAGTAGTGAAGGTTTGATGCAATTTGTAATTGACTTTGGTCAAAAAGATTTACGCCGCTTCTCGCAGTAACGTTTTCAAACGGCGATGCGTTGCGTTTAATTGTTTCTTTGCTTCAATGATGGTTTTTTCTGCTTCGTGCGCAAGAAATTTTCCCATCTCTTCTTCGTAGATTTTTTTGACGACGGGATTTTTCAAAGCATTTTCGCGATACAATTCATAGTTATTATTTTTATTTGCCATTCACTAATGTATAAAATTCAACGTTCCATTCCATAATTGATTTTGGGTAAGTTACTCATTCATAATTCTTTTTGCCACTACCTTTAGATAGTGGAGAGTGATACAACAAATAATTGCTTTAGCATAAATACTGTTTTGATAAAACCAATTTTCTCTCTTGATTTCATCCCTTTGGGATTGATAAAAAATAGTTGGGTGCTAAATTTGTTATGCGCTTCGGAAGTGTGTAGCAAATTGACAAATTGGACTCATCTCCTCTTTGAAAAAACCTTATCTGTCTTGGGAAACCTTAGTAACTACGCTTACCGTTTACTCTCTTACCTTATTACCTTCTGTGTGTGAATAAAGTAATGATGGCGTTGTTTGGCGGAGAAAGTATTTTTACAACTGGTTTCGTTGGAGTTGTCTGTTCTGTGCTGCTCTCTTTCTTACACGTATTGAACGTAAGAAGAACAAATAGGGTGAGGGTTAATGATAATATGGTTTTCATAAGGTTATGTTTCTAAACAGTGAGTGGTAAAAATGTTGAACGTTATGAGTAAGTGAGGTTACGCAAAGGGAAAACTCACTCTGAAAAACTTACTTCCATCGGCAAAGAAATTTCTGTTGTTTTGTGATGCAGTCGTTTCTTAAAACCAAGAATGCTTATGCCGATAATTTTCCCATGTTCATCTATGCGTTCCCAAATATCGTCGCCTATATCTTTCATATATCCCTTGGTTTGTTCAGAAGTAATTTCGAGTAAATCGCCTTCGTCGTCGTACCATATTTTCATTGTTGCCATTGTGTTTCTCCGGATTTGATTTTGTCGGTAAAAAATGAACTTAAAATAAATGCATCATCTTCTGTTATTTTTGCAATAACAACGAGATACTTACTCGTAACTGGTGTTGATGGATAAAATTTGTAATAAAGATAAACTTCGCTGTCATAATTGCTACGTTTGATTATATCGGGTAAAGCAAGGGTTTCACCTATTTTTATTTCTTGTCCAATCATTTCTTCCCGTTCGATAATGTGTTGCCATCGTTCTTCTGTAAGTCGAATGTTGTTTTCAAAAATATCAGTATATATTGTTTTCATACATTACATAAACTGAAAGCATGCAATTGCAACATCACGCCAATCCAAAATTTTTTTATTCTTTACGAGAGTTTACTGCTAATCAAATTCAAAAATTCATTTCTGGTTCGTTCATCTTCCATAAACACACCGAGCATTGCGCTTGTGGTAGCAACGGAGTTTTGTTTTTCCACGCCGCGCATCATCATACATAAATGCCGCGCTTCAATCACAACGGCAACACCCTCAGGATTTAAAACTTCAAAAAGCGTTTCTGCAATTTGCTGTGTTAAACGTTCCTGCACTTGTAAGCGACGAGCAAACATTTCCACGATGCGGGGAATTTTACTCAAACCGACAATTTTTCCATCAGGAATATATGCGATATGCGCTTTACCATAGAACGGAAGCAAATGATGTTCGCACATTGAAAAGAAATCAACATCTTTCACAATCACCATTTCCGAATACTTTTCTTTGAAGATGGCGTTGTTGAGAATTGCTTTTATCTCTTGTTTATATCCACTTGTAAGAAATTGCCACGACTTTGCAACTCTTCGCGGCGTTTCCAGTAATCCTTCACGACTCGGATTTTCACCGATAAGAGAAAGTGTTTGCTTAATGATTTTTTGTAAATCTTTTTCGGTCGAGTTATTTTTCATTTCAAAAAAAGTGTCATTGCGAGGAGCGAAGCGACGAAGCAATCTTTTTGGGGATTGCTTCGCTTACGCTCGCAAAGACAAATAATAAATTTCATTCTCCTCTGTATTCAACAATGTTAGCGCCGGATTCTGCGAGAACAATCGAATACAATTTTCCGTTTGTAATTTTCGGAACAAGAATTTTCCAAAACTCTTTTGCCAGATTTTCTGCTGTGGGAATTATTTCTCGCAAAAAATCCACATCCATATTCAAATGTTTGTGGTCAACTTTTTCGAGCAGTTCCTTCTCAAGCAAATCGGAAAGTTTTTTCAAATCCATAATCATTCCCGTTTCAATGTCGGGAGTTCCGACAATCGTTACGGAAAGCTCGTAATTATGTCCGTGCCCATTGGGGTTTGCGCATTTGCCAAATACTTCAAAATTTTTCTTATCGGAAAATTTCGGATTGAAGAGCCGATGCGATGCGGCGAATTGTTCTTTTCTTGTTAAGTAAACCATTTCATTCGTAATTGGTAATTATTCACTTCGGCATTGTGGCAAGAATTGTTTCTCCCGCAACGGCGATTTCCCCCACGCGAACTTTTATCTCTGAGCCAATCGGCAACAACACATCCACCCGCGAACCGAATTTTATCATCCCAAATCGTTCGCCCGCTTTCGCTTCATCACCGATGTTAATGGGAGCAACAATTCTCCGCGCAACGAATCCAGCAATCTGCTTGAATAATACTTTTCCAAACTGTGAATCAATACCGATAAGGGTTCGTTCGTTTACTTCGGATGATTTATCTTCAAATGCAACCATAAATTTTCCGGGAATGTGTTGAAAATAGGCAACCTTCCCGGCTATCGGATAGCGATTAACGTGAACATTGAGCGGCGACATAAAAACCGAAACCTGAATGGCTTTCGATTTCAAAAAATTATTTTCTTCCACTTCCTGAATGAGAACTATTTTTCCATCCGCGGGAGAAATGACGCCGCGCTCCGTTTGTGGCGTTACCCTCTCCGGGTCGCGGAAAAAGTTCAGCGTAAAAAGAAAAAGGGCGGCGGAAAAAATCCAGAGCGTCCATCGGAATGTGTCGGAAGCAAGAAAACTTCCTCCATAAATTCCGATGAGAGAGATGCCGCAAATGGTGAAGAAGACGTCGAAACCAAATTTTGTAATCAAGAGAGTATAAACTTTTAGTAAAAAAATGTGGGACAAATTTGGGGAAATTTAGAGAGAGAAAAAAATGGAACTCTGTTTGCGGGCAATTGCACTGTTTCACGCTCCTTTTCCTTAAATTTTCTTCAGAGAGAAAAATAAATATGCATTTGTATTGTCTATATAGAACTCAACTTTTATATTGGTGCGTCAAAAAATTATATCCTGAATGAACGTACAAAAAACTTTACTTTTCACCCTCTCCCTTCTCCTGAGCGCGATTGCGTTCGATGGCTGTTCATCGTTAGCCACACAAACACCTCGCTTCAGAACGGAAACCGCCGAGAAACCCCGCCAGCAACTCCCCGAAAAAAAATCGGAAATCATTCAGCCCGTCGCTCTTGATACTTCCTACTTTGTAAACTTACAACGTTTGGAATCCGGCTTGAATGATGATTCCACAAAAATTGACGATGAACAATATGCGAAAGAAATTGCACTGTTACTCGAACGCGCCCGTACGTATTACATCGGCGCACTCGATGCTCACACAAAAGAAGACTCTTTAAACGCGTCGGAAAAATTCGAAGCCGCAATTACAATTCTCAATGAATTAAGTTCAATGCCGCAAATTGAGAATAACACGGAGTTCAATGATATATCAAAAAGCGTCATTGAAGATTATGAAAAATATATTGCGAATGTAGATTCCTTAGGACAAAATTCCTCTGTCTTCGCGCTGCGGGAAAAACTCAATCAATTTCTCAGCGCAGAAACAGCACCAAGCGACGGCATTGCCAAAGAACATATCAAGGGAACGACGATTCCACTCGTCATCAACGGGCACGTTGAAAAAAATATTTACTATTTACAGAAAAAAGCGCCGCATCATTTCAAGTTTTGGATGGAACAATC
>JAGXRH010000182.1 GCA_018335975.1 Ignavibacteriales bacterium | reverse complement strand
CCCATCTTCTTCGTTGTAAGCGAAAGATTTTTCGGATATGCAACTGCATCGTGAGAAATCGGCAAATACATCGAGAGAAGTTTTGTGTATTCGGAGTTTGTCAACGCTTTCTCTAATACCAATTTCTTTTTCACCGAATACAACGGAAATCCTTGTGCGCGAAGACTATGCAAATCGCGATTGACCGTTGCAAGTTCGATATTAAACTTTGCGCACAAATCGTGTTTGGAAAATTGTGAAGGAAATTCCTCAACAAGTGAGAGAATTTCAATCTGGCGTTTCAGTATTTCAAGAGGAGATGATTTTTTCATAGTTCACATTTCCTGATTCATCACCATAATCTCCTCCCCTATTTCAATCGTTGCATAGTATTTATTTCCGGTCCCGCAATTGACGATGATGGTCTTGCCGAGAACATCTTTCCCTCGCGCTTCGTGAATATGCCCGCACACACATATATCCGGTTTCAACTCTTCAATTATTTTACGAACGGCAGAACTTCCCACATGACTTCCGTTTGGTAATCTATCAACGTTCGTATTCAACGGCGGAGCGTGCGGGACAAATATTTTTACGCGGCAATGTTTGATTTCCACAAATCCATTTTTCGCTCGTTGGTAAATTTCATCTTCTGAAATTTCATACGGAGTTTTCATCCACGAAATTGGCGAGCCCGAAACTCCAACAAAACCAACATCTTTAAATATTTTTCCGTGAGCGTTAATTCCAATTCCCAATTCATCATAAACTTTTTCGTGTGATGGCGAATCCATATTTCCACAGACAGCAACAATAATTGGACAAACTTGTTTGAAACTTTCGATAGTAATTTTTACTTCGGCATTTGTACCGCGTGTTGTTAAATCGCCTGCGATGATGAGAATGTCTGGATTTTCTTTCCGGATAATTTGATTTGCTTCGTTGTATGCGCCGTGAATATCGGAGAGGGCGAGGAGTTTCATTTTCGGTTGTTCGTAAATTAGTTGGTTTGCTGGTTGGTTTGTTTCAGCAATAACGTGTTCAAGTTCTGTTTTGAAATCAATTTTCATTTTTTACTGAAAGTTAATAGACCACAGATGAAACGGATTGAACAGATGTACACAGATTTTACCAGCGCGAATCCGTCTCATCGGTATTATCTGTATGCTATTTTTCTTCATCAAGAAAATCGGAGATAAATTTTTTCGCAAACATCAATCGCTCGCTTCCACTTTCGGCATGCGGCATGAATATTTCCAACTTCAATTCTTTTTCATTTTGCTGCAATCGTAATTTTTTATTTTTTGATAATCCTACTCTGGTAATTATTTTTTGAAACACTTCACCTTCATAAAATTCCTTATTACTTTCATCGGGAAATTGGAAAAGCAGTTTCTCTTTTTTCATTTCGATTTTTACAAAACCGATCTTCGCTGCGGTTATTCGTATTTCCACGAGTTGCAATAAATGTTCCACTTCATCGGGAAATTTTCCGAATCGGTCGAATAATTCTTCACGGAATTTTTGCAACTCGTTTTCCGTGTGAATACTTGCCAATCGCCGGTACATATCGAATCGTTCCGAATCGTTTTCAACATAATGCTTCGGGAACAATGCTTCAACATCGGTTTCTACCGCGACTTCCTGTTCAAATTTTGCTGAAAGTTTTTTCCCTTTGAAGACATCACTGAATTCCTGTTCCTGCAATTCAGCAACCGCTTCCTGCATTATTTGTTCGTAGGTATCGAAACCCATTTCAATAATAAATCCGCTTTGTTCACCACCAAGTAAATTTCCCGCGCCGCGAATTTCAAAATCACGCATCGCTAAATTAAATCCCGAACCTAAATCCGAAAACTCATGCAACGATTGTAATTTTCGGAGTGTTGTTTTCGGTAAAACAGAAATTGGCGGTGTGAGTAAATAGGCAAACGCTTGTGTATTTGAACGTCCGACTCTTCCGCGAAGCTGATAGAGTTCTGCCATTCCGAAGTGGTCCGCTTTATTGATGAGAATGGTGTTCACGTTGGGAATATCAAGTCCTGATTCGATAATTTTTGTACACACAAGAACGTCGAATTTTTTTTCCCAAAAATCAAACATCACTTGTTCGAGTTCATGCCCTTTCAATTGTCCGTGCGCAACGCCAAACTTCGCTTCGGGGACATACTCGCGCAAACGTAAAATGAGTTGCTCCAGATCGTGTACGTGGTCGTTTACAAAATAAATTTGTCCGCCGCGATGCAGTTCATTCAAAATTGCTTCGCGAATAATCGTTCTATCGAATTGACAAATCGTAGTAATAATCGGTAAACGATTTTTCGGCGGGGTGGAAAGCAACGACAAATCACGAACGCCGAGCAATGAAAAATGTAACGTGCGCGGAATCGGCGTTGCCGTGAGCGTGAGCGTATCAACATTTACTTTTTTCTCACGAAGTTTTTCTTTTGCTGAAACACCGAACCGATGTTCTTCGTCAATCACGAGTAAACCTAAATCTTTGAACTCAACGTCTTTGGAAAGCAAACGATGCGTTCCTATCAGCACATCAACTTTCCCTTCTTTCAACGCATCGAGAATTTGCTTTTGCTCTTTCTTCGATTTGAAACGGGTAACATTTTCTACACGCACGGCATATTTTGAAAGCCGGTCGTTAAACGTGTGAAAATGCTGGTGCGCGAGAATAGTCGTTGGCACAAGCACGCCAACTTGTTTTCCATCCTGCACGGATTTAAATGCAGCGCGAACGGCAATTTCCGTTTTTCCGAAACCAACATCGCCGCAAACTAATCTATCCATCGGATGCGGCGTTTCCATATCCATTTTTATTTCCGAAGTTGTGCGCGCTTGGTCAGGCGTGTCTTCGTACATAAACGATGCTTCCATTTCTTTTTGCCAGTGCGTGTCTTCGGAAAACGCAAAACCGTTTTCCATTTTTCGTTTTGCATACAATTGAATCAATTCCCGCGCAATATCTTTGATACGTTTTTTGGCACGCGATTTTATTTTCTCCCATTCGCCGCCTCCAAGTTTTGTTATGCTCGGAACGTGTCCATCTTTCGAAGAATATTTTTGGATGCGGTGAATGTAATTGAGATTGACGTAAAGAACATCGTCATCTTTGTAAATAATTTTTGCGACTTCTTGTTCACCGTTTGTTGATTTCAGTGTTTGAAGACCGGCAAATTTTCCGATGCCATAATCAATATGCACAACGTAATCGCCACGTTTGAGTTGACGAAGTTCGCGCGCCGAAATTCCTTTGAACTTGGAAGTTGAACGCAACGCAATTCTTTTTAATCGTCCGAAAATTTCGTGTTCGGTGTAGAGAACAAAATTTGCATCGGGAAAAATGAAACCGTGATGAATGCTTTCGGAGAGAAAATGGGTTTGAGATTTGTGGTTTGAGGTTTGTGGTAATTCCCCCTTTGTAAAGGGGGATAAAGGGGGATTTTCTCCGTCTTCTGAAGTAAAATCTTCATCGTTTAGAACATCATCATAATCACCTTCAAGAAGATTTTTCACTTCGCTCAGAATGACACCACTTTCTCCGCTCTGTCGTTCTATGGATTCGATTATCAATTCTTCCAATCGCTTCTTTTCATTAACAGAAGAACACGCAATAAAAATTTTGTAGTCTTCTCGCTCCAACTGTTGAAGATTTTTTACGAGTGTGTCAATTGAACCGTTAAATGAAAGTTGAGAAAGAGAATGGAATTCAATTGCAAATTGCAATTTGTCATTTGCAATTTGCTGAGGGAAGTTTGTTAATTCCACTATCGGAAAATATTTGAAATTTTCCTTCACTTCTTCCCATGAAAAAATTCCTTCTTCTTCATTTGCGTTTCGCTCTTCAATTTCTTTTTGAATGAACGGAAGCTCATCGAGTACAACAATTCCGTTCGTTTGAAGATAATCGAACAGCGATGATGAAAATAATTTTGTATCGTTTTCTGTTTCAAGAATATTCGGAACAATCGAAACACTTTTCACATCGCGAATTGAGCGTTGAGAAAGAGCATCGAACTCACGAAGCGAAACAACTTCATCACCGAAAAACTCAATGCGAATCGGCGTGGAACCAACAAACGAAAACACGTCAACAATTCCGCCGCGAATGGAAAACTCTCCCTGCGAAGAGATAAAATCTACTTTCTCAAAATTCCATTCATAGAGTTTGTCCGTGAATTTTTTGAAATCAGTTTCTTCGTTCAGTTTTATTTCAAAAACATTTTCATTGAATTTTTTTGGTGACGGGATTTTTCTTGCAAGCGCGGACGGATGGGTAACAACAATCGTTGGAATTCCTTGATATAATCGCTGCAATGCTTCGATGTGATTTCCGAATTCGTCAACAACAATTGCGCCATGATGATGTGATTGGTCGGAAACGAGAACGACATTTTCTTTTCCGGAAAGAAGAGAACAATCATCGAAAATCTTTTCTGCACGAGCTACATCGGAAGCAATGAAAAGTAATTGTGATTTGTTTCCTGCCCGTGTATGTGGGTCTGAAAATATTTTGGAAAGAATAAAGGAAGGAAGCGAACCGAAAACATTGGTAAGGACAATACACTCCCCTTCTTTCAACAACGAAAGCGACGTTGAAAGTTTTTGAAATTGCTCGGAAGCGAAGAGAAGATGTTGTATTTGCGACAACATTGATTTTCGTTATTCGTGAATCGTGGTTTGTGAATCGTTGATACTGTAATTACGATTCGCAACTACACTATGAT
>JAGXRH010000181.1 GCA_018335975.1 Ignavibacteriales bacterium | reverse complement strand
GCTCATCAACGCCGCTTTGGTATTATCGCCAAAACCCGCGCCGTCAACAATTCCCGCCCCGATAGCGATAATGTTTTTGAGCGAACCCCCCAATTCAACTCCGAGTAAATCGGTAGAAAGGTACACGCGAAAATAATCCGTTGTGAAAACTTGTTGTACGCGCCGGATTGTGTCTTTACTAACGGATGAAGCAACAACTGCGGTCGGTATGTTCTGGCAAACTTCTTCAGCGTGACTTGGTCCGGAAAGCGTAACGAGCAATTCTTTTTTTTGATGGGGAAGAACTTCGGAAAGCATCTGGCTCATTGTTTTCAATGTTGAAATTTCAATTCCTTTTGCCACATTCACGAGCATCGCACGTTCGATTTTTTTTCCCTCCAATTCCTGAACAACCATTCGTAAAAATTGCGCCGGCACCGCAAGGACAATCATTTCCTTCTCCGAACTCGCTTCGTGGATATCGCCGGTGAGTTCGAGGGAAGTCGGAAGTGGAATGCCCGGAAGAAATGTCGTATTCTCCCGATTCTGTTTCATTATCTGGAGATACTCGTCTTTATGCGTCCAGAGCGAAACACGGTGAGAATTGTTGGCGAGAAGAATCGCAAGCGTCGTCCCCCAACTTCCTGCGCCTAGTACACCAATCTTCATACAGAAATTTATTTTGCGGAGAACTTATTTCTCTGCCGGCTTGTGTGAATGATTGAGGTGAATGCGGGTAAGTTGTTTTTCCGTTCCTGCAATCAACCGCTGAATGTTCGAACGATGTGTATAGACGAGTAAAAGAGAAAGTCCGATGGAAACGTAAATCAACGTTCCGTATCCCGTCAGTTGCGCGTGGAAAATGTTATGGCGGACAAGCATTACAAGGGGGAACGAAATCCCTCCGACAATTGAACCGAGGGAAATGTATTTTGAAATTGCGAAGACAAGGAAAAAAATTCCAACCGTAACTGCGATTTCAACGGGGGCTAAACCGGTGAGTATGCCCAGCGTTGTTGCAACACCTTTTCCCCCTTTGAAACTTGCAAATACGCTCCAAATATGCCCGAGTATTGCTGAAACTCCTGCAATCATTTGTACAACAGTTAAATCATCAAACGGGGTCATGTTACTAAAAGGCAGCGTATCAAACATTAACGGTGCAACAACGAGAATTGCAAACGCCCCTTTTAATGCATCCAATACGATGACCAAAACGCCAAGTTTCCATCCGAACAGCCGAATAATGTTTGTTCCTCCTGCATTACCGCTCCCATATTTACGAACATCAATCCCTCCCTTGAGTTTGCTGACAATTAAACTTGTAGGAATAGAACCAACTAAATACGTGAGAAGTATGACAACTGCTAATGATAACATCGTAGATAATAGATATTAAGTGACGAAATGCGGAGGAAAAGATAGAGATTTTTAATCGAAGGAAAAAAATTTTATGTCAACTTCTGGGAACGCGGCGATTTTTTTTCTGCGATTTAGCTTTCCATTTTCAATCGGATATGTCCGGGATAACCCTTTGCCCTACAAGTTTAACAGCCTCACCCTCTCTTTCAAATTCACATCGTCATTTTCCCACTCTCTGCTCGTTTCGTATTTTCTTCCCGAAAATTTTTACCTATGAAAAAATATCTCTCGCTTTATTGTTGTTTCATCGTTCTCGTTCACGCGTTGTCGTTCGCGCAATCAACGAATTCTGCCTTAAAAATCGGAAGGTTGAAATACAACGGCGGCGGTGATTGGTACAACGACCCATCCGCGGAAGTCAATCTCCTCAACTTCGTGCAAAAACAAACGCTTATTACAACGGAATCCAAATATGAATTCGTGGAAATCTCTTCGGAAAAACTGTTCACCTATCCAATCATATTTATGACGGGACACGGCACGATAAAATTTTCCGAATTGGATGCGGAACGATTACGCCTCTATTTAACCAACGGCGGTTTCCTATTTGCGGATGATGACTACGGAATGGATAAATCGTTCCGGCAGGAAATCAAAAAAGTTTTTCCTGAAAGTGAATTAGTTGAACTCCCCTACTCGCACGGTCTCTTTCATTGCCATTTTGATTTTCCGAATGGTGTTCCGAAAACGCATAAACACGACGAGAAAACTCCGCAGTCGTTTGGAATTTTTTATGAAGGAAGGTTGGTTGTTTTATACACGTACGAATCCAATCCGAGCGACGGCTGGGCAGATGTTGAAGTTCACGGCGATTCTCCGCTCACACGTGATGAAGCATTAAAGTTCGGGACAAATGTTGTTGTGTGGGCGTTAACGCATTGAAGTATGAAACCCATTGTCAATAAAAATGCCTGTCCGATACATCGAACAGGCATTTTTTATTTGACTCAGTTTTATAAACTGCGAATCACTTTTTCTACCCGTCGCAATGCTTCTTCGATGTTGGGAATGGAGTTTGCGTACGAGAATCGTAAATATCCTTCCCCCGCGCTGCCAAATGCTGTTCCGGGCAAACAGGCAACGCCCCCTTTCATAATCAAATCGGCAAGCATTCGAGAGTCTGTTCCCGTTCCTTTGATATTCGGAAACACATAAAACGCACCGAGTGGTTTATGGCATTTTACGCCGGGAATTTTATTTAATCCGTCAACAATGATATCGCGGCGCTTCCAAAACTCAGAAACCATTTTATTCACATCGTCTTGCGGTCCGCGCAAACCGGTAACGCCAGCCACCTGTGCAAACGTTGTTGCATGCGAGGTGCAGTTGATTTGCATTTTTGCAACAAGCATCGCCAAATCTTTCGGCATAATTCCGTAACCCAATCGCCAGCCGGTCATTGCATAAGTTTTGGAAAATCCGTTAAGTAAAATAGTTCGTTCTTTCATTCCCGGTAGTGCGAGAATACTTTTATGTTTGAAACCATCGTAAATGATTCTATCATAGATTTCGTCAACAAAAATCATCAGGTCGTGTTTAATGGCAAGGTCTGCAACTCCCTGTAAATCGCTTTCCGTCAGTATCCCTCCGGTGGGATTATGCGGAGTGTTGAGAATAATCATTTTTGTTTTTTTTGTAACGAGCGATTTTACTTCATCAAGGTCAAAACGAAAACCCTTTTCTTCTTTCAGGATATACGGGACCGGTTTCGCGCCGACAAAATTTATCAGGGATTCGTAAATCGGATACGCGGGGTTCGGGTTAATAACTTCATCCCCTTCGTTAATAGTTGAATAGAGAACAAAATTCAAAATCGGTTTTGCGCCGGGGGTAATAACAACTTCGTCGAAATTGACAGGAACATTTCGTGTGGAGGAAATATGTTCCGCAATGGCAAGGCGTAAATCCTGAAACCCCGCCGACGGTAAATAGTGGGTATATCCGGTATCAAGTGCTTTTTTAGCGGCATCGCGAATATACAACGGTGTATCGAAATCGGGTTCGCCGATTTCTAGATGAATAATATTTTGTCCTTGTGCTTCGAGGGCGCGCGCTTTTGCTAATACTTCAAACGCACCTTCGGTGCCAAGATTTTTTGTCCGGTTTGCAATTTGCATAATAATTACCTTTCGTAAAATGAAAAAATAAAAGCCATCCCTTTTAATTGAGATGGCGTGAAAAAATTTTGAATAAGTTTCATTGTTTAATTACCAGTAGACGCTGCGGGGATCTTCCAAAGGAATCCCTTCGGGAGAACCTGCGACCTTTCCGTTTCACGCTTCACTGCGTGTTAAAATTAAGTCGTTGGAATAAGTTATCCGTGTGTCCAATATAAAACCGTTTTGTTTTCTGACTCTGTAAATATACACCGAAAACATTTGTGGACGCTGCGGGGATCGAACCTGCGACCTCCGCCTTGTAAGGGCGGCGCTCTGAACCAGCTGAGCTAAGCGTCCATTATTTTGAGCGGGAGACGAGGATCGAACTCGCGACGTCCAGCTTGGGAAGCTGACATTCTACCGCTGAATTACTCCCGCATTTTTTTTTATGAAAAACGGTAGGCAAAAATATCAAAAATGGTTGAGAGAACAAACAAGTAGTACAAAGAGATTTTTTATTGTGCCGGTTAGACTAAAAAAAAGAGGCGACGAAGTGCGGATCTTCGTCGCCAAGAAACGACGATAAGGAAAGGAGTAAACCTTATCGTCGAATAATGACAAAGAGGAAAAGGAGCAAAACCTCAATGTCAACATTCAACTAAATGAATGCGTGTAAAATATACAAAAAAATGTGAGAGTTAGTTCTCCTGCACCGAAAAAAAAATAAAAAAAGAAGCAGAATGTTTTCATAGAAAAATTGTTCACGTTATTGTAAAAGGACAGAACCCCTTGTCAAGATTTTTTGGAAAACTGTTCCCTGACTTTAGTAGAACATTCCGGACAAATACCGTGACTAACATCTACTTCTGCGTGCTTTGATAAATATGATTCCAACTGATTCCAATCCCCGCTCTCATCGCGTATTTTCTTACACCACGCACACATAGGAAGTAATCCTTCAAGCGTTTTCACATTCGCCATCGCAGTTTTTAACTCCCGTAACGATTGATGGCTCTGTTCTTCAGCACGGATTCGTTCACGGATTTCGTTTTTCAATTCCGTGTTTAACATTTGCAGTTCCAAAGTTCGCGATTCTACTCGTTGTTCTAATTCTTCATTCGTTCGCAGTAACGCTATATCCGCTTCATATAATTTCTGAGTAAACCGCTGGACTACAATGCTGAAGAAACCGAATAACAATAATACGGTAAGTCGCATTATTAATTTGTCTGCCTGAGGCGCAAACAATTGAGTAAAAAAAGTGTACTCATAAAAGTACCAAGCGTCCACTGCCGACGCTATTACCCAATAGAATACACCGAAACCAATTCCAACAAAAATAAAAAATTGTGGGCTGAATTTTTGGACTGAACTGATGGGGAAATTTTTGTTTATCACCGTAAAAAAAAATGACTATTTCATCTCATTTGGATAACCTCGCCACCGGCAATCAGAACAGATTGGAAGGAAGGAAAACCATTCGTATTCGTGATTGCCGATTGTTCGAAAAAACAGGCGAAGTTCATTTATTCACATTGTTCTTTCTGTTAGAAGGAACACTTAGTTAAAGAATGATGGGTTGAACTCATTCTTTCAAAATCAAAAAAAAATTTGGACGAAACTATCATCTGTATTCTTTCCGGTGCCTCAATTAATAATAAAACCAACGTCAATGAAAAGTGTGCTGGTAAAGAAATTTTTCTGAGAGACTTTGCACCGTTTGTCGCAGAGCCTCAAATTCATTGGATTTATCGAAAAAATAATTTGCACCAAGTGTTTTACACTTTTGGTAATGATGCATCGTTGGTAAATTCGTAAACATTATTACGATGGGTGAATGTGTGGTTGCCCCTAATGATTCCAGAACTTTAAA
>JAGXRH010000180.1 GCA_018335975.1 Ignavibacteriales bacterium | reverse complement strand
GAAAACTTCGCCCAAAATACGACCTCGCGCCGGAGCTCTCTTTTTCCGACGAAGATAATGCATTCAACATTGGTTTTGGAGCGGGATACACCGATAGAAATTTTTACGGCGGCGCGCGAAATTTTCGGTCCCGTTTGATATTTCGTTTTCAATCAATTCAAAAATGGGATTTTAATAGCGTTTTTGGAAAAGCAGGATTACGCGACCCATCAGTGATTGGAAGCATTGACCTCACCTTTTCGCTCACCCAACCGTATGTTTTTTCCCGCGGTCTTACCGGAAATACCAGTTTAACGTTTCGGGCAGAAAAACAACCGGATTATTTGCAGAATATTATTCGTGGAAAGTACGGTTTGACCGCTCAGTTGGCAACATACACCCAAGGATTTTTCGATTGGTCGTTGGAGCGGCAGCAAGTTGAAGTTCTCGGTGATTCATCGCAAGTGATAAATTTTGAACTTCTAAAAAAAGCGCAGTTTAACTCCATCTTCAGCGTTACGATGCAACGCGATAAAACGAACGATATTTTTTCTCCGTCAAAAGGTTTTTTTCATTCTCTTACTCTCGAAGAGTCGGGAGTTATACAGGTTCTCATCCGTAATCTGCAGCTGGACTTACCTTACACGCAATTTTACAACGCTATTGTCTTCGGTCGTTGGTATGCTGAAACGGCAAACGATAATTTTTCGACTCTCGCATTCAAGATGAAAACGGGGTATCAGGATAAATACGGTGAAAGCAAACGTGATACTTCAAAAATCATTCCCATTAATCGAAGATTTTTTTCCGGGGGAAGCGGCAGCGTGCGTGGATGGCGTTCGAGGGAATTGGGAGCCATGATTCCTGATCTGTTGCCTTTAGGTGGAAATTTTTTGCTCGAAGGAAATGTGGAACAACGCATCAATGTCTTTCGCGGTTTCGGAAAATTATGGTTCGTGGATTTGAACCAACTTTGGACGGTTGTTTTTATAGATGCCGGCAATGTTTGGCGTGAGGGGAAAGATTTTCAATTTAGGGATATTGCTGTTGCGACGGGATTTGGAATCCGGTACGATACATTTTTCGGACCATTTCGTTTCGATATTGGATTGAAAGCGTATAACCCATCTGCACCAGAGGGAAAACAAACTATTTTTCAGAAACAATTTTTTGGCGATACATTTAAAGATGCTGTGTATCACTTCGGAATCGGTCATGCGTTCTGATTTCGTTAAAGCAAAGACAGTGTTTGGTTATTTATGAGTTGGAATTCAGTCATTGGACAAGAGCGGGTAAAAAAATTACTCAAGCGCGCGATGGAAACAGGTCAACTCGCTCATTCGTACCTTTTCTATGGAAGTGAAGGAGTTGGAAAAGACGCTACGGCAATTGAATTTGCAAAAGCGCTCAACTGTATCAGTCAAAATGGTGAATCATGCGGCGAGTGTTCGAATTGTAAATCCATCGCGCGCCTCCAACATCCGAACGTAAAACTTATTTTTGCCCTTCCGACAACGAAAGAAGAGGAAAATGATACAGAGGATTCCACTGGTAGAAAGCAGACAAAAGACGATTCGGTCTTTGCAAAACTTTCCAAAGATGTTCTGGAAGAAATTCAGGAACAAATAGAAGAGAAAGCAAAAAACCCGTATTTCCACATCGAGATTTCGAAAGCGAATGCAATCCGTATCGCAAGTATTCGCGACGTAAAACGGGAACTTTCGCTCTCCCTGTTTTCGACGGGAAAGAGAGTTGTGATGCTCCTCGATGCCGATATGATGAATGAAGAAGCACAGAATGCTTTTTTGAAAACGCTGGAAGAACCCCCGCCTGAAACAATAATTATTCTCACATCATCGCGCGTCGAAAAACTGAAGCCGACAATCATTTCCCGGTGCCAGCAAATTTCTTTCGATGTACTCCACGAAAACGATATTATCAACGCACTGAGCACGCGGCAGGAAATTCCCGAAACACAAGCACGAATTCTTGCTCAACTTGCGAATGGCAATTACCGCCGCGCAACAGAATTATTGGGCGAAGACCTTCCGGCGCGACGAGAAGAAGTAGTTCAATTTCTTCGCCTGCTTGCGACGAAAACTTCCGCTGACATAGTTTCGGATGTTGACACAAAATCAAAATCGTTTACACGGCAGGAAGCGGCGCAATTTCTCATATTACTACTCTTTTGGTTCCGCGACGTATTCGTTCTTCAGCATCAAGGCGCAATCATAAACGTTGACCAAAAAGAACCCCTCGAACGTTTTGTGCAACGGTATCAAAATTTCGATGCGGAAAAAGCGTACTCCCAGACAGAAAATACTCTTTCGCTCGTACTCAAAAATGTTTATATTCGCCTTGCATTAACAACGCTCGCGCTTGATTTACAGGCGATGTTTCAGTCAAAATAATTTCCCTTTCAATTCCCTTCAATTTTTGTGAAATCACTCGATAAAAAAATTCTTGTAACTGCTGCGCTTCCATACGCCAACGGAAAAATTCATCTCGGTCATTTAGCGGGAGCGTATTTGCCTGCTGATATCTATGTTCGGTATCAGCGCTCGATGAAACGTGATGTCATATTTATTTGCGGATCGGATGAACACGGTGTTCCGATTACGATTACCGCGGAAAAAGAAAACACAACGCCGCAAAATGTTGTGGATAGAGTTCATTTGCAAAATAAAGCGACGTTTGAAAAATGCGGAATGTCATTCGATAATTATTCGCGCACATCGCTTCCGCTTCATCACGAAACGGCGAAAGAATTTTTCCTCGCATTTTTCAAAAATCAAATTCTTGTTGAAAAAAAAGAGCAACAATATTTTGATGAAAAGAAACAAAAATTTCTTCCCGATAGATATGTGGAAGGAATTTGTCCTGTGTGCGCAAATCCCGAAGCGCGCGGCGACCAATGTGAAAAATGCGGTTCGTATTATAATTCAACTGAATTGAAAAACCCGAAAAGTAAACTTAGCGGAGAAACTCCAACACTTCGCGACACAACGCATTTTTATTTCCCGCTTGGTAATTATCAGAAGCGTTTGGAAGAATATTTGAAAGTGAGCAACGAAAGAGAAAAATGGAAAGATAATGTGTTGAGCGCGTGCAAAGGTTGGTTCAACGATGTTTTGCGCGATAGAGCAGTTACGCGCGATTTGGATTGGGGCGTTCCCGTTCCGCTTGATGGTTACGATAACAAAGTATTGTATGTGTGGTTTGAAGCAGTACTTGGTTACATTTCCTCAACAAAAGAGTGGAGTAAAAAAGTTGGAAAAGAAAATTTGTGGAAAGAATATTGGCACGATGAAAACACGAAATACGTCGCGTTCATTGGTAAAGATAACATCGTGTTTCATTGTATTGTATTTCCTGCGATGTTAATGGCGTGGAATGATATTAATGAAACGAAATATGTTTTGCCGACAAATGTCCCGGCAAATGAGTTTCTGAATTTTGAAGGGCAAAAATTTTCCAAAAGCAAGAACTGGGGAATTGATGTAGATGATTTTCTTTCGCTGTTTCCACCCGACTTACTTCGGTATTCACTAACCATGAATATGCCTGAAGGTAAAGATGCTGATTTTTATTGGAAGGATTTTCAATCACGAGTTAATAACGAACTTGCAGATACTTTCGGAAATTTTGTAAATCGTACCTTCACATTTGTTTTTAAAAACTTTGAAGGCAAAGTTCCCCCTGTCAGCGATGCCCTTTCAATGGTTGATGACATGTTGGTAAATCATTTGGATTGGACGACAAGTAGATCTTCTGATGCTCTTGAAAAATATTCGTTTCGCGAGGCTGCATCCTGCATTATGGAATTAGTTCGTGTTTCAAATAAATATTTCGACTCGAATGAGCCATGGGTAACGGTGAAGAAAAATCCGGAGCAATGTGCAACAACGCTCAATTTATGTTTACAAACGATTAGAACTTTATCTATTTTATTTGAACCATTTATTCCAAGTGCTTCCCAAAGAATTTGGAAAATGTTGAATTTAAAAGGAACACCATCTGAAGCAGGCTGGGAGAGCGCTTCAAAGCGGTATTTAGAAGTGGGACACATACTGAATTCACCGGAGATATTATTTATAAAAATTGAAGACGAAACAATCGAAAAAATTTTACATCGAATGGACCAACCAACTAATGACTCCTCGACGGAGTTTACCCCGATACCATCGGGGCTCGGAGTGACGAACCAACGAACTAACGAACTAACGAACAAACCAACAAATTTACCTGCCGCTGCGGGCGAAAAAACAAAAATCACCATTGACGATTTCAAGAAAATAGAATTGCGTGTTGCGAAAATACTTTCGTGCGAACAAATTCCGAAATCGAAAAAATTGTTAAAGATGAAAGTAACAATCGGAACCGAAGAACGACAAATTCTTGCGGGCATTGCAGAACATTATAAACCGGAAGATTTGATTGGGAAAACGATTATCGTTGTTGCAAATTTAGAACCGGCAAAATTAATGGGAAACGAGTCGCAAGGAATGATGCTTGCCGCGAGTGATGATAACGGCAAGTTGTGTTTCGTTACCACAGAAAAAGAAATGCAAGCAGGAAGTGTGGTGAAGTAAAACAAAGAAACACATTTCATTGAAATCATCGTTTTGCTCTCATAGTAAAGATTAGTATTTTCTTCCCAACTAAACAGTTCAAAGAATATGGAAACAGCAACTTTACAAGAAAAAATTCAAAAACTTTCTCCGGAATTACAACAAGAAGTTGAGCAAATGGTTCAAACACTTTTCGAGCAGAGCCAACGCGGAAAAAGGACGACTTACACCGCAACAAGTTTTGAAAACTATAACTTAACCAACCATATAGCAACCAACAAAAAAAACGACTATGCCGGAACTTTGTAGATTTTACGGAATCATTATCAGAATGTATTTCAAAGACCATTCGCCGCCGCATTTCCACGCAGAATATCAAGGACAAAAAGTAGAAATTGATATTCGAACGTTAGATATACTTGTCGGCTCATTACCGAAACGCGCACGCGCTCTTGTGCTTGAATGGGCAGCAGAGCATCGGGAAGAATTGATGAGCGATTGGAATATGGCGATGAAAAAAGAAACTCCAAAACCGATTGAACCATTACCATAATTATTATGATTGAAGTAACTGAAGTACAACCTCTTGAAAATTATTTTGTGTTTCTCCGATTTAGCGACGGCACAACAAAAGAAATAAATTTCCGCCCGTTTCTTGCAGAAGGAATTACGCGGCAATTACTCGACAAAAAATATTTTGAGCAGGTGAGCATTGATGAAGGAGGCGGAATTTATTGGCCCAACGGATATGACGCTTGCCCGAATTTCCTGTATGAGTTTGAAGAAGAACAAGCGATGGCGGAAGAATAGCAAACGCGTTGAATAACCGAAAGTAAAATACTGAGTGAAACAATAAGTTTTTTATTAACCGTAACGCAACGACACTCTGAGCGAAGAGCGTTGCGATACAAGATATAACACAATAACTTGAAAGGTAACTTATTATGAAACACAACGCACTTTATATTTTATATTTTGCATTATTCATTGCTCTCTCCTCTTTGAGCATTGTCCATGCGCAAGTAATTACATTTGAAAAAACTTTTGGAGGAAGCGGTTATGATTATGGTCGTTCCGTTCAGCAAACAAGTGATGGCGGCTATATCATTGCAGGTTATACATATTCTTTCGGCACAGGTGGTTATTCTGATGTCTATCTCATCAAAACAGATGCGAATGGACATACACTGCTCACCAAGACCTTTGGCGGAAGTGATTATGATGGAGGTTATTCCGTTGAGCAAACCAGCGATGGGGGATATATCATTGCGGGTTCTAAATCTTCTTTCGGTACGGGTCGTTCTGATGTCTATCTCATCAAAACCGATGTGAATGGAGATACCCTGTTCACGAAAACCTTTGTTGGAAGTAATATAGATGAAGGTTATTCCGTTCAGCAAACAAGTGATGGCGGCTATATCATTGCTGGCACAACAAATTCTTTCGGTGCGGGTGATTATGATATCTATCTCATCAAAACCGATGCGAATGGCGACACACTGTTCACCAAAACTTATGGCGGAAGTAATTGGGATTATGGTCGTTCCGTTCAGCAAACGAGTGATGGTGGCTATATCATTGCTGGCACAACAAATTCTTTCGGTTCGGGTAGTGAAGATGTCTATCTCATCAAAATGGATGCGAATGGCGATACGCTGTTCACCAAAACTTTTGGCGGAAATAATAAAGGGGATTATGGTCAATCCGTTCAGCAAACAAGCGATGGCGGCTATATCATTGCAGGTCATACATATTCTTTCGGCGCAGGTGGTGCAGATATCTATCTCATCAAAAC
>JAGXRH010000179.1 GCA_018335975.1 Ignavibacteriales bacterium | reverse complement strand
TCTACACTATTCTGTAAGTTTTGAGCATGAACCTTTTCAATAAAACCTATATAAATCAACTACTTGACAAAAAAGAATCCGTTAAGGAGATTGGTAACTCCACGAACCAGTTGATTTTATTCGACTTTTTAACGGGACAGTAGTGTTCTGATATATATATCGATAAAACTATTAAGATAGACATTAAAATGAAGAGGCAAATACCGAGAGAATTATAAATAATTCTTTCAATTTTCAAACCGAATATTTCCAAAACATCACTATGAAAATCACTTTCTAATAAAATAGCTTTTTTCTTTTTTAACAACCGTAATTCAAATAGCGTTTTAAACGGAAAATCTGGTAAATCTTTGATTTTCTTTATAGACATTTCTTTTGATAACTTCTCTTCCAAGTCAACCAGCTCTGAATAATCTAATAAGTTCATTTCTTTACTTTTACTAACTTGCCACTTGCTTTCTAATTATATTCAACGCTCCTCCCGCTTTGAACCACTCAATTTGCGCGGCGTTGTAGGAGTGATTTACTTTTATTTCATCTTTCGTTCCGTTGGTATGATTTAAAACTATTTTCAATGGAGTATTTGGAGAAAATGTAGTCAAGCCAATAATATCAATTGTATCGTCTTCCAAAATTTTAGTGTAATCATTTTTGTCTGCAAACGTGAGCGCTAACATTCCTTGCTTTTTCAAATTCGTTTCGTGAATACGCGCAAACGATTTTACGAGTATTGCGCGAACTCCCAAATGTCGCGGTTCCATTGCAGCATGTTCGCGTGATGAACCCTCGCCGTAATTTTCATCGCCGACAACTATTGAACCGATTCCTTTTGCTTTATATGAGCGTTGCACTTTCGGAACAGAATCGTATTCTCCCGTCAATTGATTTTTTACACTATCAGTTTTCTCGTTGAAAAAATTTACTGCACCAATTAACATATTATTCGAAATATTATCAAGATGTCCGCGATATTTCAGCCACGGTCCCGCCATTGAAATATGGTCAGTCGTGCATTTTCCTTTTGCTTTGATGAGCAACTTCAAACCTTTCACATCTGTTCCTTCCGACGCGGTAAACGGGTCAAGGAGTTGCAATCTATCCGATGTTGGCGAAACAGCGATTTGTACTTTGCTTCCATCTTCCGCCGGCGCTTGAAATCCCGCATCTTCAACTGCAAAACCTCTCGGCGGCATTTCAATTCCGAGCGGTTCATTCAATTTTACTTTATCTCCTTTTTCATTTGTCAAAAAATCCGTGAGCGGATTGAATGTTAAATCGCCGGCGATTGCAAACGCAGTTACAATTTCCGGCGAAGCGACAAACGAATGTGTGTTCGGATTTCCATCGTTACGTTTTGCAAAATTTCTGTTGAACGAAGTAATGATTGAATTTTTTCTATTCGGGTCATTTGTGTGCCGCGCCCACTGACCAATACACGGACCGCACGCGTTCGCCAAAACAACACCGCCCATTTTTTCAAACGTTTGCAAAAATCCATCGCGCTCAACGGTGTAACGCACTTGCTCGGAACCGGGAGTAATCGTGAATTCCGATTTTGCTTTCAAACCTTTTTCCACTGCTTGTTGCGCGAGCGATGCGGAACGGGAAATATCTTCATACGAAGAATTCGTGCAAGAGCCAATCAAACCAACTTCTAATTTCTCTGGCCAATTATTTTCTTTCACTGCTTTTGCAAATTGTGAAATAGGCCACGCTAAATCGGGTGTGAACGGACCATTGACGTGCGGCTCAAGTTCGGAAAGATTTATTTCAATCACGTGGTCGAAATATTTTTCCGGTGAAGAATACACTTCTTTATCGCCGCGCAAATGTTCGGAAATTTTATCCGCAAGTTCAGCAACATCAGCGCGCGAAGTTCCACGCAAATATTCACTCATTTTTTTATCATAACAAAAAATCGAAGTCGTTGCGCCAATTTCAGCACCCATATTACAAATCGTTCCTTTGCCCGTGCAAGAAAGTGAATCCGCGCCATCGCCAAAATATTCAACGATGTTATCGGTCCCGCCTTTCACTGTTAAAATTCCCGCGACTTTTAAAATCACATCTTTTGCCGAAGTCCAACCGCTCAGTTTTCCCGTCAACTTTACGCCGATAAGTTTTGGAAATTTTAATTCCCACGGAAGTCCCGCCATCACATCGCACGCATCTGCACCACCAACACCAATCGCAATCATTCCGAGTCCGCCGGCATTGACGGTGTGCGAATCCGTTCCAATCATCATTCCGCCGGGAAACGCATATTGTTCCAACACAACCTGATGAATAATTCCCGCGCCGGGTTTCCAGAATCCAATGCCGTATTTGTTGGAAACAGAAGCGAGAAAATCATACACTTCTTTGTTTTTGCTTTTCGCTTTTTCCAAATCCGCATCTGCGCCAAGTTCTGCTTGAATCAAATGGTCGCAATGAACAGTGGAAGGAACGGCAACTTTTTTTCTTCCCGCTTGCATAAATTGTAACAACGCCATTTGCGCAGTTGCATCTTGCATACAAACTCTGTCGGGATTGAAATCCACATAATCTTTTCCGCGTTGAAATTCTTTCGACGCAAGCCCATCAGTTAAATGCGCGTAGAGAATTTTTTCCGTGAGCGTAAGTGGTTTGTTTAATATTGTTCGTGCGGCTTCAACTTTTTTTGCAAAGGAAGCGTACACGTTTTTTATCATTTCAATATCGTATGCCATAGATGTAAATTATGAATGAAGAATTAGGACTGAATTTGAATTATCATTATGAAAATTGCGGGAAAAAATTAGGGAAAAGTTGAATGAATATCAAAGGTGCGCATAATGGTTTTTACCGTTTTCGTTTCTCAAAAATCCCCTTTAAAAAACGATTGGCGTTAATGACATCGAATATTAATTTTCGCTCCCCTTCCGATGCTTCATTCCATAAGTTTTTTATTTCCAATGAATCCGTCGTAACGTCAAAGAATTGCGTTCCTTCAATATCCGTGTACACGAAACGTTTATTCTCCCAATAAATTCCGAACCCCAAGTGGTCCCACGTGCGAATATCATTGGTATTCAACCCGATGAGTATTCTATTTTCAGGAAGTGAATCTATGAACGACGCTCCGACAAGTTGAGAAAGTATTTTTTGATTTTCAGGTTCCTCATTCAATCCCAAAACGCTGATAATCGTCGGAACGATATCACTATTATTCACGTTGATATTTTGATTGCGAAATAAATTGTTCATAAAGCGAGATTTTGTTGCGTGCCATTTCTCCGGAACGTGAACAAAAAAAGGAATGCACATTATTTCATCATAATAGGAATTGATGCGGGGCAAGTGCAGCGGTTTATGTGCATCGCCGTGGTCTGAGGTAATAATAATCAGGGAATTCTCAAGTCGCTGTGTTTCTTTTAGAGAAGAATAAATTTCTTCGAGCACTTTATCGAGAATAAACATTCCGTTTTCATACCGCGTTTCAAAATCTGGTTGTTCTTTTAAGAGAACGCTCGTCTGCTGGAACGGATTGTGCAAGGCGTTGGAATGGAACACGGCAAAAATATTTTCATTCATTGGAATGTTCTGCACCGTTTTTCGAAATTCTCTTGCAGCAATTATATCATCAACGCCCAAATCATTCACAATCGGCGCTTCAATATTTTCCGCAGTGATGCGGATTTCCGGAACATCGGGATGAAACAAAAATTCATTCAAATGCAACCAACCGAAACGCTGCGAACTCACGAGTACCGTTTTCATTCCCGCCGCTTTCGTCCAATCCCACAAAAGCGGAAACTTGTGCATCTTCTCCCCTCCTTCATAAGGTGCTACTCCCGTATAAATGGAAGGAACGCTTGCCTGTGTTGAACTCGAATTTGTAAATGCTTTTTGAAAAACAAAAAAATGGTCACGTTCGCGGGTAATCCACTTGTGCAAAAACGGCATCGGATTCTTTTCATATCCATACGTTGCGAGCGGATTTTTCCCGAATGATTCATTGAGAATGACGATAATGTTGAGCGAATCTTTCGGGACATTGCGAACAGGCGAAACACGAAGGCGAATGGATGGATGTAAACTTTCGGAATAATCCCGCCGGAATATTTCTTTTACGGAGAGCGCGAATGCAACATCCGCAGTCGTTTGTTTTCCCGCGCTCCACAATCGCATCTGATTAAGTAATACGAGAAAGGCAACCGGAAACAATACGAGAATTGCTACGGAAAACCGTGAAAATGTTTTTCGTTCATTTCTTTTTCCCCTTTTCCAAACCAACCACCAGCCAAAAACAAAAATGAGAAAAATGAATCCGTTACTATTGAAAAGATACGTCTGCAGGTAATTGAAAAAATATTCTTTATCGTCCACAACATAGGCAAGCATTTGAACGGTGATATACTGGTGAAAGGCGGAGTATAGAAAAAAATTCGTTGCAAATAAAGAGGCAACAAACAGCGAGACAAGGAACGTAAAGACAACAGAAATTTTGAACGGAAGTTGGTGTGAAACCGCTTCAAGCCAAAACCACAAAAGAAAACTCATTATAGTGCTGACAAAATACACGTCAACCGAAAATGTATTAACCGGATTCCCAGAAAATAATTTTACTGCATCAAACAACAAAAATGCCAATACAGTTATTATCCACGGCGAACTGAATATTCTGAAAATATTACCTACCATTTTTCTATTCAAATAAATTTGAGAAAAAGTAAAAGAAATCGTTTGCAAGAAAAAATGAAATCTCTATTTTCTCCCGTAATTTTATGAACATCCATCAAAAGAACCACAAACAAAGGACTGACAGTCAAATAGTAAGTTTACCGCGCGCATTATCAAAACTGGGGTTCTGCTCTCGCTCACAAGCAGAAAAATTTATTATCGAAGGGCGGGTATTCGTCAATGGAAAGCGGGAATCAAACAATGAACGTCGTGTTGATTTAAAGAACGATAAAATTGAATTCGACAACAAGCAAATCGTTTCTTCCGAAAAAGTATATCTGATGTTACATAAACCGCGTGGACTTGTTACCACAACTTCCGATGAAAAAGGAAGAGAAACGGTGTACGAATGTTTTCCGAAAGAAAATTTTCCAACCGTTTTTCCTGTCGGAAGATTAGACAAAGCGAGTGAAGGATTGCTCCTATTCACGAACGATACGCAGTGGGCTGCAAACATTCTTGAACCGAAAAACAATATTGAAAAGATATATCACGTGCAAATAAATAAAATTGCTGATGAAAAACTTTTACAATCTTTGAGAAGCGGAATCAAAACAACAGAGAACGAATTTCTTTCCGTAAAAAATGTGAGCGTTCTTCGTTCCGGAGAAAAAAATTGTTGGTTAGAAATTATACTCAATGAGGGAAAAAATCGCCACATCAGAAAAATATTTGATTCGTTGAAAATTAACGTTCTTCAATTGATACGCATTTCCATCGGAATGTTGAAACTTGGAAAACTGGAAAGAAGAAAGTGGAAATATCTCTCAAAACACGAACTCCGCTTACCGTTCGAGTGTTGCCCTACGCCAAAACTTTAAGTATCTTTTGCCCGTAACATTATCGCAATGAAAACTGTTCTCACCTCATCGCCACGAAAAGCAGCACGCTACATTCTTCAGGGTGAAGTCGTTGCTTTCCCCACGGAAACCGTGTACGGTCTTGGTGCGAATATTTTTGACGAAGATGCCGTGAAAAAAATATTTAAAGCAAAAGGGCGGCCGAAAGATAATCCTCTCATCGCTCACATTTCCGAACTTTCCGAACTCCCGCTCATAACGCAAACAATTTCACCGTTTGCGGAAACTTTTATTCAGCATTTTTTTCCGGGACCGCTCACTGTTGTTCTTCCAAAAAGCAATTATGTTCCTCACATTGCAACGGGGGGATTAGATACGCTCGGAGTTCGAATGCCACAGAACGAATTTGCACAAGAATTTTTGAAAGCCACAGGTGTTCCGATTGTTGCTCCTTCGGCAAACCTATCCGGAAAACCAAGTCCGACGACGTGGCAGACAGTGGAAGAAGATTTGCACGGACGTATCAGTTGTATTTTAAAAGGAAAACAGACCGAAGTAGGATTAGAATCTACTGTGGTGGATTGCACGAAAAAATTTCCTATCGTTCTACGAACTGGTGCGATTACACTGGAACAATTACAATCTGTAATTCCCACAACGCGATTAGCCGATGCCCGTTCTTCCGGATTAAAGAAGAGCCCCGGAACAAAATACCGTCACTACTCTCCAGAGGGAAAAGTCATATTGGTTGTACGGGCAAAAGATGCGATTCCGTTCCGCAATTCTGCCTACATCGGATTGGAACGCCACGAAGAACTTTCAGCATTCAGATTGGGAAAAGTTTGCACCTCAATCGAAGAATACGCTCGTTCATTGTTTCTGTTTTTTAGAATGTGTGACGAAAAAAATATAAAAACAATTCATTGCCAAATAGTGAAAGAAACTGGATTAGGACTCGCGTTGATGGATAGAATGAAACGAGCTGCAGCAGGTTAACTTATTTTCGTTGTTTCTCTTCCAACACAATTTTTCACATCTTCGCAGCAACGACGACAACACCTTTTGTCGAATAGACATTCCCGCCAAAATTATCCAACGCTTCAAGAAAAACGATATACATTCCAATTCGCATTGTTTTTCCTTCGTTATCTTTTCCATCCCAAATAATTTCTCCTGTTGCGCCGCTTGGCTCGTTGTGTGCAAGTTCGCGCAACATTCTTCCTTTCACATCGAAAATACGAATGCGAATTGATGCAACGCTCGTGGGAATTTTATACTGAACATTTGTAAAATCTTCAAATCCATCTCCATCGGGAGAAAATGGATTTGGTGAAAAAGAAAGCGATGTTGATGTTGGTTTTGATGAAGTGAAAATGCTATTTGTTTTTCCCGGTGTTCCGTTGTTTGTTGATGAACTCCAATTACGTTTATCATTTGAAGAAACATTCGGGTTGATGCGTTCAAGTGAATGTCCTTGAGTGGAAAGTAATTCCGGATTATGCCATTTGTAGGAATAATGAATACTATCAATCGCCGTATTTGTTAAATCAAGTAGCACAATATCATCTTCATCATTATTCAAACTCAAACTGGTTTTGTTGACGATAAGAAGTTTTGAAATCGTCGTGTCGAAATTTGGAAATTGAGATACAAATGATGAATCACTTGCAAGTACAAAATATGTTTTCGGGAAAATCATCCCAGAAGAATTTGATAATTTAAATTGCGTTGGTAAACTACTTGAATCTCTCGCGTTAGAAATTTTCCAATTTGCAATATCAATTGTATCATTGCTTCGATTGAAAAGTTCAATGTATTCTGCATTACGAGAAAGCGGCTCATACATAATTTCATTCACGATGATTGAGTTTTGTGGATATGAGAACGTAACGGAAGAAACGAGGGTGTCATTATTTCTCCGTTCATCGTCCAACAAATAAACAGTGGCAATAATGGCTCTTCTACCGGAATAATTTGTATTCCAGTCAATTGAAACTTCTGTTGAATCTTTCCAATTCAAGTTTGCATTTGTGATTGATTTCGTTCCAACCAATTCATCCGTTTGTGCATGCGAGTCAGAATTTATGTCATCGAAAAAATTTACATCAAAATTATTTTGAGTATTTAGTCCTTTGTTTTCAATTATCGCAAATAGAGAAATTTGATTTCCATTTCTTGATGAAAATAATCGTTTTATTTTCAAATCATTATCGAATGGGGTGAGTGAATTTCTTTCTCCTGGTGTTGAACCAAATTCAGAAGTTCCCCAATTTGTTGAATCATTAGAATTTTCATAAGCAAAAATCCTTTCGAGAGATTTACCATTTTTACCTCCCCAAGTCGGATAATAATAAAGGGAATCAAGTATTTTGTCAAATACATCTGTTTCATCAAGTAGTACAATTGCATCGCCTGAATTATTGAAAGAGGGTAATGATGGAATGTCAAGAATAATTGATGAGATATTAGAATGAATTTGACGCAAAAGTGATGAATCGCTCGTGAGCACTAAATATTCTTTAGAAGAAAGAAAAATGTCTTGATTCGTCAATGGAATTCTTGCGTTAGTATTTGCATCAGAAATTTTGAAAGCTGTCAAATCGAGAGTATCTTCGGAATCATTGAAAAGTTCAATCCATTCTGGTTCCTCTCCAAACGGCTCATACATTATTTCATTGATGAATAACCCATATGAATTTAGTCTTTTTCTAATTTTTAATATCGAAATATTGTTGGAAGTATCTTCATCATTCGTTACATCTAATTTTACAATAATTTGATTCACACCAATAAACAGAAATTCATCAATATTAACTGCAACAGTTTCTGAATCTCTATAATAAAGTATAGTTGAAACCTGTTCTTCGTGTATCAATTCGTTTATTGTATAAATGGAATCAACATTATCATCACGATATAATCTTAACCAATAATCGAAAATTGCTTGAGTCCCGTGATTTGTTACTTTCGCACCAATTACTTGAGAGTACCATTCATTGTCAATATATATTGATGCTTTCAGTCCAACATCTATATTTCTCGGCACAACAGAATTGATTTTCCCAGGTGTACTTCGTTCAACTGCAGTACTGCTTCCCCAATTCAATGAATCATTCGAAAGTGAATCGTAAAAAATTCTTTCGAGCGACTTTCCTCCGTTACTTCCTCCCCAACTCGCTTCATATTTCACAGAATCAATCGTTGAATTACTCGCATCATAAATGACAACATCATCACCGGAATTATTGAACGATGGAAGTTGTGATATTTGCAGCAGGAGTGATGGTGTATTGGAGTGAATTGTGTTAAACACTGCCGTATCTTTTGCAAGCACGACAAAACTATCCGGCGGAAGAATTGTTGTTTGCGAAGTGAGCAAAATTTTTGTTGCTGTATTTGCATCGGAAATTTTCCAGTTTTTCAAATCAAGTGAATCGGTTGTGTTATTATGAAGTTCAATCCATTCTGGTTCATCACCGGTAGGAGCATACATTATTTCATTCACAACAACACTCTGTGGAAAAACAGAAGTTGTTACATATGCAAAAGCAAAATTATTCTGCACATTTTCATCGCCAATCAATTCAACTTCGGCTATAAAATAATTTTCTCCTGTTTGAATTGAATCGTACATCTGCGAAATAGTAATTGAATCCCGATATGACAATGTTTGCAATACGTTTTCAGAATAAATTTCTTCAATACTTTGCGCAATCGAATCTCTATTTTCATCTCGATAAAAGCGCACTGTATAATTCGCAATCGCGTTCAATCCAGCATTTTTCACAACTGCTGAAAGCGTAATCGAAGAACGAGGTAAAGGATTTGATGGAATAATAAACAATCGAGAAACAGATGCATCTAATTGTTTTGGCGTAAGCGAATTTATTTTCCCCGGCGTGCTTCTGCTTGTATCAATACAACTTCCGAAATTTGTTCCGCGGAGTGATGAACTATCAGCAAAGATTCGTTCAAGAGATTTTCCGTTCCCTCCCCAACTCAATTTGTAATGCACGCTGTCAATCGTTGCGTTGCGATTATCAAACAGGACTACATCATCGCTGTCGTTATTGAAGGTGGGAAGCGAAGAAACTACAAACACTTTCGACGGAACAAATGGATGCATCTCAAAAAAACTCTCGGAATCTTTTACGACAACAGCAAACGAATCTTTTCTCAACCAATAATTTTGCGAAGTTATCGTGTATTTCGTTCCTACATTTTTATCGGAAAGTTTCCACATCTTCAAATTGACTGAATCGTCAGAGCGGTTCACAATTTCAATCCATTCCGGTTCGGGAGAAAGCGGCTTGTACATTATTTCGTTCACCACAACAGAATATTTTGTAACGCCGACTTCTATCGAAGAGGAAAGAATATCGTTTGAACCATTTTCATCGCCAGACAATTTCGATTGAACAAAGAACCGATTATTTCCAAATTGAATATCAGGAAATACTCCTTCAACCAACACAGAATCATTTGGAGCGAGTGATAATGAGATTACGTTTGTTTGAAACAATTCGTTCTGTTGAATCAGCGAATCGTTGTTCGCGTCAAAATAAAATTTCACTGTGTCGTTTTGAAGTGAATTCAATCCAACATTTTTCATTGTGGCAATAAGAAAAAGAGAATCCCCCACGAAGGGATATTTTGGTGTAAAGGAAATATTTGTCATCGCCGCATCATATTGAATTTTTGCAGTTATTGAAATGTCATCGAAGCGAACAAATCCAGCACTCGTTCCGCTATCACCGAGAACCTGCCAACGAAATTGAATTTGCGATTTATTATTTAAAGTTTCGGGAAGAACAAATGAACGTCGCACATAACTATTCGCGACAAGATTGCGAAGTGTATCGGAAACACGAATGGGAAATGTTGTATCGTTATTGATTGTAGCTTCGACTAAAATTCCTGAACGATGTGTTGTATTGCGGCGTTCAAAAAAAATAAGTGAGTCGCCAATTTTCCCGGAGAAATCAAAAAGTGGTGAAAATAAACTTTGCGCGATGATTGAATTTGAATCAATAATGGCATTGGGAGATGAACGCGGAGCAGAAGCAATTGTTTTAAAATCGCCGTTCGCTCTACGAATTGTTGAAGTGCTCCAACCGCTTGGTAAATTAGGTGGTGGTGTTGTATCGAAATTTTGTTGGTACGGAATTGTAAATGTTTGCGAAAAGGAAGACAGGGGAGAAAAAGTCAAAATGATAAGGAGTATCAAATTCTCTTTGTGCCTTGGTGTCTTTGTGGTAAAAAAGAATTCAGATAAACCACCAAGGCACCAAGACACAAAGTTTATCCGCATTTTGTTCATTACATAAAGAATAATTATTTCACTAATGACATCGTTCGCACGAACGATTGACTCATTCCATTTTCGTCATTTATTGTTAAGCGATAAAAATATATTCCCGAAGAAAGATGCGAACCATTGAAAGAAACAGAATGTTCGCCAACTTCTAAAGGAACATTATTCAACAACGAAGCAACTTCGTTTCCAAGAATATCGTACACTTTCAAATTCACCAATGACGAATGGGTAATAACAAATGATACACTTGTCTTTGGATTGAATGGATTGGGATAATTTTGTGCGAGAGAAAATATTGATGGCAATGAATAATTGTTTTCTTTCACGCCTACCGGAATACCATCATACAATCGAAATGAAACTGCAGTTGTAAAATTTGGATTTGTTTCACCATCCAAACTTGCGACTTCACCAATAATTCCAAGATTGTTTGAAAGAAATAAGTAATTGATTGTTCGGAGAGTATCACGATACAACACAAGACCGAAACGATAACCTACAATGGTAAGTGTATCAAAATGCTGCAACCGCAATACATTAAACGAATCAGAACTTGAACTCGTAACAAGTTTTCCCCAGCCATCTGTTTTGAATTTTACTTTTACGTTTATTATTACTGAATCAAGATTGGTCGAAGCATAGAATGGAGCGATTTTTATTTTTGAAGTCGAGTTCCACGATTGATTGTAGTTCAAAGGAAAATTGACAAGTGAAAATTCAGGAAAATATTTTGCAATGTTGAAATTCGTCTGATACTTTTCTACAAATCCGGTATAAAGAAAATTTGATGCAGTCATTTGATAAAACTCGTAGGAAGTATCGTGCTGCTGTTGATTGATTACTTTCAGCGCATAATTTGAAGTTGGAAATATATTGCCAAACGAAGTGGAATTTTTCTCAACAACGGTTTGCGATTGTGTTCTCGTTAAATTCATCGAAGAAAAATCCCATACTTGATTTTCGCCACTAGAACCAAGATTCACTGCAATCGTATCGCTCCACTTAAACATTTTGGAATAACCAATCGCCGTATCAATATCGGATGAATTAATGGTGATTTGGGAAAAAAGATTTGCGAAGGCAAGAAGAAAAAGCGCTGCAATGAAAAATATTTTATGCATAGTTATTCTTAATTCGATAAATCCCTAAATATGTCAAGCAAATTTTCTTTCAACTCATCAAGGGTTCCGCCTTGTGTCATATAATCGGGATATGATTCCAAATACCCCAACCACATATTACTGTCTTTCCAATAAACAAATTTTGTTGTTTCCATATTTATTTTTCCAATCTAAAATCTAAAATGAATCTATTTTCCTCGAATTGCGTTTAACAACTTATCCACTCTTTCATTCGAATCCGCTTCTGCGTAAAAACGAATGAGCGGTTCTGTTCCCGATGCGCGAACTAACACCCAGCCATTCATAATATGAAATTTATATCCATCCACCGTTTCAATCATTTCTACTTTTTCATCGCCGATAAATTTTGGTTTTCTTTCACATCGTTCGAGAATGGATTTTTTTTCTTCTTCTGTTACGTGCGCATCAATCCGTTTGTAGCAATGAGTTCCAAATTCATTTTCTAATTCTTCAACGAGTTCGTGCAGTTTCTTTTGCCGCTTCACCATAATTTCTGCGAGGAGCAATCCAACATAAATTCCATCGCGCTCCGGTAAATGTCCTTTCACTGCAAGTCCGCCGCTTTCTTCTCCGCCAATCAACACGTCGCGCTCCGTCATCATTTTGCAAATATGTTTGAAACCAACTGCTGTCGTGTGCAATTTCAATTTATATTTTTCGCATTGCTTATCCACCATATTGGTAACAGAAAGTGATTTCACCACTTCTCCGCTCCATTTTTTTTCTTCGATAAAATATTTCAGCAAGAGAGAAAATATTTTGTGCGAATCAACAAAATTTCCATTCTCATCCATCGCGCCGACTCTATCCGCATCGCCATCCGTTGCAATGCCGATATGAAAATGTTCTTTCGCAATCTTTTTACTCAACTCTGTTAAATTGTTTTCTGTCGGTTCGGGATGAGTTCCTCCAAACGATGGATTGAATGTTGCGTGAATTTCCGTCGCAGGAACAATTTTATTCAAGATGTGCATTCCCGCGCCATACATTGCATCGTGTAATATTTTGATTCCCGAATTTGAAATCAATCCGACATCGAGTTTTCTTGCAATATCGTCAATGTAAAGATGCGACATATCAATGTATTCGATGAGATGTTCTTCGAGAAGTTGTTTAAGTGGTTTGAGGTTTGAGGTTTGAGATTTGAGGGAAAGAATTTTTGCAAGATGTTTTTCTACTTCTGCAATCATTT
>JAGXRH010000178.1 GCA_018335975.1 Ignavibacteriales bacterium | reverse complement strand
TTGTTGAAAGAACACGACATCAATATGGCTCGTGAGCGAATCGTCAAGTTAAAAGAGAGCGAAGTCGAATGTTCTCTTGATGACCATCTTATATCTATTGAATTTCCAAACACGAGAAAGAATATTCGCGGAAAACATATTTACGGAAATTTTGTTTGGGAGTTGAGAAGAAACGATTTGAAAAAATTTCCCGTGATGTTTAACTTCGATAAGAACTATAATTTTTTGGGATTGACTATTTTTCGCTAAGGAAATGCTCTCTCGAATCGAAGCGGAAGCGAAACTGAAAACACTTTTCGGTTTAGAAAAATTCCACGACAATCAATGGAACGCTATTGAAAATATTTTTCAAGGCAAACGCGTTCTTCTTATTGAAAAAACCGGTTTTGGTAAATCGCTTTGTTATCAATTTCCCGCAACGCAATTCAAAGGAATAACGGTTATATTTTCTCCGCTCATTGCGTTGATGCGCGACCAAATAAAAAAACTCAACACGCTCAACATTTCCGCTCAATGTATCAACAGCGAACAAACGGATGAAGAAAATCAATCTATCATCGAACAAGCGAAACAAGGAAAAATAAAAATCCTCTACATTGCACCCGAACGTCAAGAAAATAACGAGTGGATTGAAGCAACGCGAGCAATGAATCTCTCGATGGTAGTTGTGGATGAAGCGCATTGCATTTCCGTTTGGGGACACGATTTTCGTCCGGCATTTCGGAGAATCATCAATCTTGTAAAATTACTTCCAACAAATTTTCCTGTACTTGCAACAACAGCGACAGCGACAAAACGTGTTGAAGATGATATTCTCAAGCAAGTTGGCGGGAACATAACTTGCATTCGTGGGAATTTACTTCGGGATAATTTTCACCTTCGCACGGTGAAAGTGGATTCAGAGGATGAAAAGTTAGCGTGGCTTGGCGCAACAATCAATCAGATTCCCGGCAACGGAATTATCTACACAGGAACGCGAGTGAATACGGAAATTTATTCTCGGTGGTTTGAACATCTCGGAATTTCTTCGATTGCATATAATGCCGGATTGGATGGAGAATTGCGAAAGGAAATTGAAAACGGATTACTGGATAATCGCTGGAAATGTGTTATTTCCACGAACGCGCTCGGAATGGGAATTGACAAACATGACATTCGATTTATTGTTCATACACAAATTCCCGCTTCGCCGATTCATTACTATCAAGAAATTGGAAGAGCGGGACGCGATGGAAAACCAACGTATCTCATTTTGTTTTTTACTCCCGATGACGTTCAACTTCCCAAAGCATTCATCAACACAGCGCGACCTTCCGCTGAAAAATATGAACGAGTAATCGCTGCATTGAAAAAAGAACCGCTTGGTGAACGAGATTTTATGCGTGTTACAAATTTGAAAACGACGCAAGTGCGTGTGATTAAAGCGGATTTGCTCGACCAAAATATCATTCGTGAAGTATCGTACGGAAAACAAAGGAAATACGAATTTCAATTCAACGCTCCGAAACTTAGCACGACATCATTTGAAAAACTTCGTGAAGCAAAGTTGAATGAATTGGATAAGATGTTGGAATACGTTGAAACCAAAAGTTGTCGAATGAGTTTTCTTCGCAATTATTTAAGCGATGCTCATACCGAATCGTGCGGCAAATGCGATAACGATGTACAGAAAAGTATCAAAGTTCATTACACGGATGAGTGGAAAGAAAAAGTAGAAGCATTTCACAGTTCCTATTTTCCAGCCTTAGAAATTGAAGATGCAAAGACTAATTTAGTCAATGGTGTTGCCGCGTCGTATTATGGCGCAACAAATATCGGCTCGATAATTCACAAGTGTAAGTATGAAAACGGCGGTGATTTTCCCAACTCGCTCGTGAAACAAACATTACGTGCATTCAAAAAATATTTTAGCAAAGAAACATTCGATTTGATTTTATATGTACCGCCAACGGAATCGGGAAACTTAGTAAAACATTTTGCTGAAAAAATATCCGTTGCTTTAGTAATACCTCTTTCACATAATCTTGTGAAAACAAAACAAACTCAACCGCAGAAAATTTTTCAAAATTCTTATCTAAAACACGATAACGTTGCTGGGACATTCAATTATACGAAACCAAATGAAGAAACGGAAAATCCATTTTGTTGATTGATGATATTTTCGACAGCGGCGCAACAATCAAAGAAATCGGAAAAGTACTTACACAATTTGGAGCGGAGAAAATTGCTCCACTTGTTATTGCAAAAACAGTAGGTGGAGATTTACAATGATTCTTTCTTCGGAAATTTCGTTTTGGATTGCTCTCACGCAAATTCCTCGTTGGGGAAATGTAAAAGTCAATACTCTCCTCCAAATGATATTTGAAAAAGAAAAAATCGGTTTGGAAGATTTTTTCTCCCGTTCAGTACAAGAATGGAAAGAGAAATTTGGTTTATCGGAAGTAGATTGCGAAAATTTTACGGCTGCAAAAAATGAATTACCGAACTATTCTTTCATTGCAGAAGATTTGCTTTCACAAGGATTTGAAATTATTCCTATCACTTCTTCCGATTATTCTTCCACTTTAAAAGAAAATTTAAATCCCCTCAACGCTCCTCCGCTTCTGTATATAAAAGGAAATAAAAAAATACTTCAAGAAAGTTCTCTTGCTATTGTTGGCTCGCGTGATGCTTCTGAAATTTCATTACAGTTCACAGATAAGATTGCTCGATTAGCGTCGAAACAATATAAAGTTGTCGTCAGCGGATTTGCGAAAGGAGTTGACAAACAAGCATTGGATTCGTCATTGAAATATAAAGGTCAAAGCATTATTGTTCTTCCGCAAGGCATTTCAACATTCGGTTCGGGAATTACAAAATATTATTCTCAAATCATCGAAGGTGATGTTTTAGTGCTGAGTACATTTTTCCCAAAAAGTCCTTGGAGCGTTCAACTTGCAATGGCGCGAAATCCAATTATCTATGGTTTGGCAAAAGAAATTTACGTTGCAGAATCCGGCAATGAAGGAGGAACATGGTCTGGTGTGCTTGATGGTTTGCGAAAAAAAAGAAATATATTCGTACGAAAGCCGGAAGCAATTGAAAAAAATGCAAACAACATCTTAATACAAAAAGGCGCAATTGCAGTGGACTTTGATGGAAACTCAATTCCTTTTCAATACGAAGAAATCGAACAAAAGCAGTTAGTATTCGCTGAGCCAAAAAACATTTCAAAGGAAACCAAATATCCTCAGCAAGAAAATTTATTTAAATAAAATCTACAATATTACTTTAATAAACTTTTATCAACCCTATGGGACGAGCATTTGAATTTCGGAAAAACCGAAAAATGAAACGATGGGATGCGATGGCAAAAGCATTCACAAAATTTGGAAAAGAAATTGCAATCGCGGTAAAACAAGCGGGACCGGATGCAAATACCAATCCACGCTTGCGTATTGCAATTCAAAATGCCAAAGGCGTAAATATGCCGAAGGACAGAATTGAAAACGCAATTAAAAAAGCATCGTCGAAAGATGAAAAAGATTTTCAAGAAGTGTTGTATGAAGGATACGGACCGCACGGTATTGCGATTGTTGTTGAGTGCGCAACAGATAATCCCACGCGAACTGTTGCAAACATCCGTAGTTATTTTACGCACAGCGGAGGTTCACTTTCCACAAGTGGCGCACTTGATTTTATGTTCACGCGCAAAGGTGTTTTCAAACTTCCTTCGTCTGCAATTTCCAACAAAGAAGATTTTGAATTGGAGATGATTGATTTCGGTTTGGAAGAAATTGTTGCGAACGAAGAAGAACTCTTGCTCTACACTACATTTTCCGATTTCAGTAAAATGCAAAAAGCGTTAGAAGAAAAATCCATTGCCGTTACAAGCGCAGAGTTGCAGCGTTTTCCGACAACGACAAAGGAAATCACCGAAGCGCAAGAAGAAGAACTCGCCGACTTAATTGATAAAATTGAAGAAGATGAAGATGTGCAAGCGGTGTATCATACGATGAAATAGTTCTACTGTATCTCCAGCAACTCAACATCAAAGATTAAAGCGGAATTCGGGGGTATGGAGTGACCTGCTCCCTGCTCGCCATACGCAAGACTCGGGGGAATGAACAGTTGCCATTTGGAACCAACCGACATTAACTGCAACGCTTCAGTCCAACCGGGAATTACCTGATTGACCGCAAACGTTGCCGGCTCGCCACGTTTGTATGAATCGTCAAATTCTTTTCCATTGATGAACGTACCCCGATAATGCACCGTTACGGTTTGTGTTGCGAGTGGCTTTTTCCCTGTACCTCCTGTTACCACTTTATACTGTAACCCGCTCGGAAGTGTGACGACACCTTCCTTTTTCGCATTCTCTGCAAGAAATTTTTCTCCTTCCCCTTTGGCTTTTTCTCCGTCAATTTTCAGTTGGCGCGCCTGTTCTTCCATCTTAGTTTTTCGAAACGTCTCTAAAACAGATTTCATTTGTTCTTCCGGTATCGCGGTCGTTGCGCTATCGAAGACGTCCTTGATTCCTTGCATAATGTGTTGTACATCTACATTAACCGCTTGTTGTTTTAAACTTTTTCCAATATCTACGCCGACCGTATAACCCAAACTATCTTTGAAGGTTTTCAATTCCGTTTTATGTTGGGTATTACTCTGGCAGGCAAAAATTGTGAGCGTGAAAAAAATGAATAAACTTGTTCCGTTGAATTTCATTGTTCTGTCTTTCTATGGTGTAATGTGTGATGTTCGTAAAATAAAAGGGCTTAATTATACACCTTTTCTCTACGTTGGCAAAATAGTTGAGCATTTTTTAACGCTACTGTTTCTTTATTTCAAGCAGAAGTACTGCCGCTACCACGAAGACTCCGCCAAGCATTTGAATAGTTGTGAGTGTTTCTCCTAAAGCGAAAAATGCAACGATGACAGCGATAACGGGTTCAAGGGTGCTTACAATTCCCGCAGTGGAAGCATCAAGATGTTTTGCGCTTGCGGTAAAGCAAAAATTGGGAATGAGCAGGGAAATAATTGCGAAGAAGAAAAATTTTCCCCACGTTATCAGCGAAAAATCTTTCGCAATAATTTCCGAAGGTGTACTGATGAACAACCAAAAGAGCGAGGCAAAGAAAAGTAAATAGATAAGTGTTGTCTTCGCGGAATAGGATTTTGAAAAATGTTTCGTCATCACAATCAGAAGAGCAAACCCCAATGCTGATGCTATGCCGCTAATCATCGTCCAGCCCTGAAGTTGAAAAGTAGCAAATCCATCTCCACTGACCGCGCAATAACACCCGATAAGAGAAAGCAGCAATGCAAAAATTTTTATTCGATTCCATCCTTCCTCTTTACTGACCAACACCATATACACCATCACAATAACCGGCGCGGTGTATTGGATTAATATCGCCGTTGCAACCGTGGAATATTTTACGGTATAGTAATAGGAATAATTCGTTACTGCAAGCCCCAACACCCCGGTCATTACAAAGAGGAGTATATCTTTTTTTTGAATTCTGAAAACTGCTCTTTCTTTCAGAAGAAAATAGAACGCCATTATTACAAGCGAAAATGTAACGCGAGTTTGTGTAAGCACAAGCGTATCAAAATTTCCGGAAAAGAATATTTTTGCCAGTGATGCCGACCCTCCCCAAAACAGAACAGCGATGATAATGAGAAGGTAACCGCGAGGATAATTTTGTTTCGCTGGATTCACATTCTCCATTGTATTTTTTTCCAATCTTTCCCATCGCTTTCAAACATAACTGCTCCCTCTTCGTCGGTTCGGAAAAAATGTACATTGTGTTCGCGTAAACGAAGCATCGTTGATTTCGATGGATGACGAAATTTATTCCGTGTTCCGACTGATACAACGGCGATATCCGGATTGACATCAGTAAAAAAATGTTCGGAGGTGGAAGTTTTACTGCCGTGATGTCCTACTTTTAATAACGAACTCCGGAGAAAATTTCCATACCGATGTTGGAGTACTTCTTCCGCTTCTTTTTCTGCATCGCCCACAAACAGTACGGAAATATTTTTATGCGCAAGTTTGAAAACAACGGAACTGTTATTCAAATTTGAAATGAAGTGCGTATCGGCATATTCCAATGTTGGGTGCAGTGCAAATAATCTGGTATTTGCAATTTGTAAGAATTGCATTCCGGCGTACAAATTTTTTCTTGGAATGTCAAGTGAATCAAGCAGGTGAAGATACTCCGTATAGAGTGCGCTCGTTGCTTCTGCTTTTGAATCGAACACGGAATCCACAGATACGGAACGAAGAATGGAGGGAACGCCGCCGAGATGGTCGCTGTGGGGATGACTGACGATGAGCGCATCCAACCGGGATATATTATGCCGCTTTAAGTACGGAACAATAACTCGCGCTCCAGCATCGTAGGAAGGAGAACGGGGTCCTGCATCAACAAGAATATTTTCTCCCGTAGGAAAGTGAATGTGAATTGCATCCCCCTGACCGACATCGAGAAACGTAATTCGTAATTTGTCAGTTGTAATTTGAAAATCCGCATATAAACTTCTATACAGAAAAAGATTGACGAGCAGAAAACCAAAGATGATAATTCTCCGTCGAAATTGTTTGCTGAAGGAATTGAAGAGTAAAAATAGCGCGGAATAAAACAGCAGGGAATCGAGAAAAGAAATCTGCACGTCAATTGATGCGTAAGGAATATTTCCCAAAAAATCTATTGACCAGAGAAAAATTGCCGTACAGAGTTTTGTTGCTGCGGCATATATTCCTGCAACCCAGTTTGAGAAAAGGGAAAAGAATGAAACCGTTGCTCCTAACGCAAGAAGCACTCCCGAGAGGGGAATGACAAATAAATTTGTTATGATGCCGATAAGAGAAATTTTTTCGAAATAGGTCGTGATGAATGGTAACGTTCCCAGCGTTGCCGCAAAGGTAGAGGCAAACACCAGCCACAAATTTTTGCCGAGGTAATTTTTTCGGAGCCGTTCCGGAAAAAATTGATTAAGCGAGAAAATTTTCGGGTAAAAATATGCGAGCGAAAAAACAGCAGCGAAGGAAAGTTGAAAACCGGAATCGAATAATTGTTTTGCGTCGAAAAGCAAAATAACGAGTGCGGCGAATGCCAGCGTATTGAAGTTATCGTGGTGGAGTTCGAAATGGTGTGCGGAGAGAAAAATTATCCCCATCAGCACTGCCCGCGTTACCGATGCGGATTCTCCCGTGAGAAAAATGTAGAAAACGAGTAACACGCATTGCGTATAAAAGGAAATCGTTTTTGGAATCCGCAACGCTGCAAAAAGAGAAGAAAAAATAAGGATGAGAAACAGCACGTTCGAGCCGGAAACCGCGAGGATATGCATTACGCCCGCATTGATGAAAGCATTTTTTGCTTCGGTCGTAATTTCACTCCGGTCGCCGACAATAAGTCCTTTCAGAAAATTCGCTTCGTCGCCGCCGACAAACGTATCCAACTGAGAGGAAATCCATTTCCGCGAGGGAAACACGATGTCGCGGTAAAACCAATTTCCCTGTTCGCCGATTATGTGAACGCTGTCAACACTCCGGACAAAACAGAGCGCGTGAATATTTTTCAATCGTAAATATTTTTGATAATCGAAATCGCCGGGGTTGCGCGCAGGGGATGGTTGTTCAAGAAATCCAATGAGGGAAACGCGTTTACCGTACGTGAGTTCCTTCTGCAAACTCACACGGTTATCTTTGCTGGAGATTGCAACGAGGATTTCCCCTTCAACGTTTTGAAAGAATGACTTCATCTTCAAAGAATCAACATCAAGCATAAGTTGCAGCGATTTCTTCTTTCGGATTGCGGGGTCAACTATTGTACCGACGAGACGCACTTCATTGTTGGGATTAATAAATTTTGCGACGTCATTTTTAGCGGTTGGTCGCGTATCATACGTAATTTTAAATACGCCGAAAAAAATAATTGCACAGACAAATGTAAGGGTTACAAAAACAGGGGAGAGCGAAATGTGCGGGAAAGAAACAATGAATGTGAGCGCAAGGAAAAGAAGTGTAACGCTGCCAATAAACCAGAGGGGAAGTGGGACATACCATCCTATCAAAATTCCCGCCAGAAATGGCAGAAGAAACTTTATCGCAGGTTTATTCATATTTCACTCTTCGAAGATGGGCAACGACTCACAACTTACGTTTTGCTTTCTACAATCAACGTTACCGGTCCGTCGTTCACGAGTTGGATTTCCATCATTGCCCGAAAAATTCCTTTCTTCACTTTATCACTTCCTATTTCGAGTGAAAGTTTATCAACGAAATTTTCATAGAGTTCATTAGCAGTCTCCGGCGATGCGGCATCTGTATAACTTGGCCGGTGTCCCTTCCGCGTATCGCCGTATAACGTAAATTGCGAAATAACTAACGCGCTTCCGTTGACATCTTTCACCGATAAATTCATTTTTCCATTTTCATCGTTGAAGAAACGGAGATGTGCAGAACGATAAGCGAGATATTCGGCATCGTCTTTTGTGTCCCCGTTTTTTACGCCGAGGAAAATCAGCATCCCCTTGCCGATTTCGTTGATGAGTTGCTTTTCCACTGATACGCTTGCTGAAGTAACCCGTTGAATCAATGCGCGCATACTGGTAATTGGTAATTCGTTATTGGTAATTTGAAGATAGTTTTGAAGAACCTGTTTAATCCTTTAATCTGCTGTGCATCACTACCACCCGCTCG
>JAGXRH010000177.1 GCA_018335975.1 Ignavibacteriales bacterium | reverse complement strand
GTGCAAAAGGGGCTGTGAAATGCAATCCGCAGAAAATGTCAAAGGGAGAATTAGAACGGTTGACACGCCGCTACACTGCAAATATGCTTGATGTATTTGGTCCTGACCGCGACATCCCCGCGCCTGATATGAACACGAACGAGCAGACAATGGCGTGGATGATGGATACATACAGTATGCATATGAAACGAACGGAACGTGCCGTCGTAACCGGAAAACCACTCATCCTCGGAGGTTCTGCAGGGCGAAGAGAAGCAACGGGGAGAGGAGTAATGTTGGTTACTATGACTGCGATGGAAAAAATCGGGCTAAAACCGAAACAATCGAGTGTTGTTGTTCAAGGGTTCGGGAATGTCGGCTCTGTTTCGGCGCATCTTCTACAACAACAAGGATGTACTGTTATTGGAATAGGCGATGTTTCCGGCGGATATTATAACAAAAACGGCATTGATGTAGATGATGCGATTGCTTATTGCGCAAAACATACAACGCTTGAAGGTTATAAAAAAGCGGAAAAAATATCTATGGCAGAATTGCTCGAACTGGAGTGTGATGTTCTCGTTCCTGCGGCAAAAGAAGACCAGATTACTGCAAAAAATGCACGCAAAATAAAAGCAAAAATTATTTCGGAAGGGGCAAACGGACCAACTGCTGCAAATGCAGATAAAATTTTAGTCGAGAAAGGAATTTTAGTAATCCCCGATATTCTTGCGAATGCAGGGGGCGTTGCTGTTTCCTATTTTGAATGGGTGCAGGATAGAATGGGATATTTCTGGACCTTGGAAGAAGTGAATAAAAAACTCGGTGAAATGATGGTGGATGCATTTAATAATGTGTACGATACTGCAAAAAAACATAATACTACCTTGCGTATAGGCGCATACGCATTCTCGATTGATAAAGTCGCAAAAGCATTGATAGTTCGAGGAATTTACGCATAAGTACTCTGTTTCGTTACGAAGCATCGGGAGGAATTTTTTCTTTCTCTTATTTTTTTGGGGAATACCATTTCCACTTTGGGGACAAAATGTCCGGGAGATAGAAACTCCCCCCACCAACCTCCGATTATTCCAACAGGGAATTTCTTCCGTCGTTGCATCGTTTATAGAGCGTTCAGGAATAACCCAAACTGAAACACTTGTAGTAACAGCGGGACAATCTTCCGTTTCTTCTTTCGTTGAACAACAAGCGCTTTCCCATTTACAATCGAAAGGATTTCCGGTTAAAGTTCGAGTGGTAAACGATTCTTCAGGAATAGTATTCGAACTTTTTCCATTAGCCTTTCGTGTGTTGTACGGTGAGCCATTTCGGGAATCGTTTTTGAGTGAACGATTGATCCGTCGGACGGTAACTCTTTCGCTTGCAGGAAAAATATACCGGAAGTTTACCGGCGAAGTAATGTTCTCAAACGAACAAACGTGGGAAAATGTTGATACTGTGAAATGGAGCGACATTCAACACATCGAATCCCCGATGGTAGAATTTTCCCGGGGAATTTCAACAACACAAGATTGGTATGATTCTTACCTTGAACCGATTGTTATCATCAGCACCGCCGCTGTCGTCATTTTTTTATTTTTTACGATACGAAGTTAAATGAACATAAACAAAACCGTTTTTTATTTGTCCGCGTTTCTTTTTTCGCTCGTTCTTTTCGGATGTAGCTCGAGTGAGTTGGTGAAAGAAATTTCTGCAGAAGAACACTTCCTAAAAGGGAAAGAATATTTCGACGACGAAAGTTTTTTAGAAGCCATCGAAGAATTTAAAGTCGTTGGATTGCAATATTCCGGGAGCGACTTTGCCGACGACGCTCAGTTGTATTTGGGTGAGTGCTATTTTGAACGGAGTGAATATTTGCTCGCAGCGTACGAGTTTGAAATGCTCAAGAAAAGGATGGCTTCGAGCCCGCTTGTTCCTGTTGCGCAATTTAAAATCGCCCTTTGTTATTACCGCCTTTCCCCGAAATCTTCGCTCGACCAGAAAAATACCACAAAGGCAATTGATGAGTTTCAGGCATTTCTCGAGTATTATCCGAAGCACGATAGCGCAATCGTTGCTGCAAAATATATCCGCACGCTCAATAACCGCCTTGCAAAAAAAGAGTACGAAACAGCAAAATTGTATCTCACACTTGAGGAATATCAGGCGGCGCAGCATTATTTCGAAAAAGTTTTAGAACGATACCACGACACGGAATACGCCGATGATGCCTATCTCGGCAAGGCGGAAGTGTTACTCGAAAGAAAGAAATATGCCGAAGCAAAAACAATGATGGAATCGTTCTACGAAAAGTACCCCGCAAGTACGTTACGAGAGAAGGCGGATACCTTGCGCCGAGACATAGAAAGTATTCAAAAAGAAAAACAGTCAATGGACGATAAGAATCCGAAGCCAAACCAAGTGGTGAAAGAATGAAACCGAAACTCGTAGTATCGAAAAAAGCAAACCGGAAAGTTGTTCAGGACTCACAGGTAACGATGGTAGAACTTGTCCTCCCGAACGATACGAATCAATTAGGCGCATTGCTCGGGGGAAAATTGATGCACTGGATAGATATTGCCGCCGCTATCTCTGCGCAACGCCATAGCGGAAAAGTGTGCGTAACCGCTTCAGTTGATGAAATCAATTTTCATCATCCGATTCGATTGGGAGAAGTAGTAACGTTACGGGCATCGGTGAACCGCGCGTTTCACACCTCGATGGAAGTCGGCGTTCAGGTTACGTCGGAAAATTTATTGACCGGAGAGAAAAAAACTTCCAACACGGCGTATTTAACGTTTGTCGCTTTGGATAGTAACGGGCGACCGTCAGAAGTGTTCCCGATTTTTCCGGAAACAAACGATGAAAAAAGGCGGTTTAAGGAAGCATTACTCCGTCGCGAACGACGATTACAAAACCGTAAGCCGCTCTCGCCAAAGAAGGGAGTGAGATAATATTTTTTTTTCGGAAAAAGAATCCGATATCACAGGTACTGAATTTCAGAAACAGTGTTGTGACGGTCTTCAATTCGTCGTTGCGTTTTTATTGATGAACCTTTTTTATGTTTCATCGTTCTCACAGGTAAAATTACAAACAGCATTCGGACTCGTCATTGAACATCACACACCGAAAAATCCACAGGAATTATTCGTCGGAGATTTTAACGGCGATGCGCGATTGGATTTTGGCGTTCGCAGCAGAAGTATTTTAGCGCTGTACCGGAAAAATTCACTGGGGTTTTGGGTACGAAAACAACTGTTGTTTCGCGCTCCCTCAAAATCGGTTACAGTTGCCGATTTCAATAACGACAATTACGATGATATCGCCGTACTGGAGCCGCCGCTTTCCGCTGTCGAAGTTTTTTGGGGCGGAGTTCGCGATTCACTTGTATCCACCATCATTTCCCGACCGGGCGAAGATTTTGAAAATATTACCTCCCTCGATATCAACAACGATGCAAAGATGGATTTTCTCCTCTATGGAAAATTTACCACCGGAATTTCGGTTGTACTTCAGAAAGAAGAAAATACATTTCGGATTGCAAAAAAAATATTCCCCGATGTTTCTATCGCCACGCTCCGGCACGGGGATTTCAACGGTGATGGACTCTCCGACCTTATTTTTTATGATTGGGTAAATGAAAAATTGCAGTTGTATCTTCAACGGGGAAGATTGAAATTTACGCTCGGCTACGAATGGGAGTTGCGCGAACCGCTTCAAAATTTTATCATCGGCGATTGTAATGGTGACGGAAGTATGGATGTTGCGATACATTATACCGGCGAGAAATCGCTTTCGTTTTTTTATGGAAGCGAGGATGGGAATTTTGTTGAAGCGCAATGGAATGGCTCGGTAACAATTTCGCAATTTGCACTCGCAGATGTGAATGGCGATAAACGTAAGGATATAATACTCACCGAAAAAAATCAATCTTCGCTCTCTCTTTTTTGGAATGATGAAAAAAATCCCCTTCAAGAGAATTTGACTTTCTCCACAGTCAACGGCACTGATGAATTTATTTCCGCCCCAGTTGAAGGGGCTGCCGCCGATATTCTTCAACTTGATAAAAATAAAAATATCATTACTGAATTTGTCAATACGCGGAACGTTGCTCAGCAGGAAGAACCCCGGTCTTACGTCGTAGGAAAACATCCGCTTGGTATTACTTCCGTGATTGCCGAGAATGGTAATTTACCGGACCTCGCACTTGCGAATGAGGGCTCAAATACGATTTCCATTTTGAAGAACAGGGGAAAGAAAAATTTCGATGGGCAATTCGGGTTTGAAGTGCAATCTTCGCCGTCAACCATATCGGAAGTAGCAAATAGTGGAGAACCTTCTTTTATTATCACGCATAAAAAAAATAACCGGCTGACCTACGTAACAACAAATTATCATTCGGCACTGCAAAAAGAAATTCCCTTCATGGTTTCCTCTGACCAAATCGCCAGTACAGAAAATTCTGACATTCAGTGGAAGTATTTTGATTCAACGTCTCAATCGCTTCGTTGCATCATCGAGTACGGTGAAAAAAAATATGGAATCGGCGGCGTAAACCGTGTCCATCATTCACTCTCATTTTTTCGGGAAATTTCTTCAGGGCAATTTATCGAAAGCGGCGTATCTTTATTTGATTATCGTACCTTTTTTGGTACCGCAATCAGCGATGTCACCCGCGATGGAATTGAAGATATTCTTTTTGCGGCAGAAGATGCGGACTTTCATCGGGTGGGTTTATTTCTTGCAAAGGGAAAACGCCGATTGCAGAACTTTGCAGATTCGACGAATCATTTTTATTTTCCAACAAAAATTTTAACGTTGATGGATACCTCTGCCGCTCATATTCTCTTATGGAATGTTGATGTGAACAACGATGGCAGAACCGATATCGTTGGCAATATCAACGGGACAGCGAATAATCTGTTCGTCAGTCTTGCAGGGAAAAATCAAACATTCTTAGCGCCGACTCAACGGTTGAGTAATATCCATATTTCTCAAAAGTCGCTGGCGCAATTCTACGATTACAATCACGACGGAAATACGGATATAATCTTTTTCAATGAAATCGGGCAAGCGCTGCGGATTTGTTATGGGCGGGGCAACGGCACGTTTCAAAACCCGCGGAGAATTATCGGAACAGAACGTATCGGCGGATTTGTTGCCGGCGATTTTGATGGCGACGGAAACTCCGACATTGCGATAACAGAAACCGAGCGTGGCGTGGTTACTATTTATTACGGAAAATGAGATGAAATTATTCTTCTCCCTCTTTTCATTTTTTCTTCTCGCGCAGAGTTTGATTGCGCAGACGAAATACGATTCACCGCAATCGGTGTTTTCGCAATTTCAAAATATGTTTTCGCGCGAGGAGGAACAGAAGCCATACGACCAGTACAATCCCCCCGATAAATGCGGGACGTGGATACACCTCTATATTCGCGAACATTGGAATGAATTTTCGTTTGAACAGCAAAAACAATATGAAAAACTAACTTCACTTCAAACATTCGATGAAGATACAGTCATTGGTTATTTCCATGTTTATTATTACACAAGCGGAATAAATGCAGCAAAAATTGTTAATGATAACGGAGATTCTATCGGAACAGCGATGGCGTATGCGGAATCTGTTGCTTCCTATTTTAATCATTCCTTGGAAATTGAAGTTCATTCGCTTGGGTATCGTTCGCCGCCGTTCACACCTCTTACTATTCAAATCCAAAATTTATCAGGAGTTTATGGAGATGCTGACCCTTTCACTAAAATCATAAGAATTGACAATGATTTTTCTAATTACTCAACGAAAGGTTTAAACGCAGCAAAAGTAACAGCCGCCCATGAGTTGCATCACATTTTGCAGTTTCAGTATAGCTTAAGTGCACCAAGTTCTTTTATGGAACTCACATCTGTTTGGATGGAAGATGTCGTGTACGATGATGTAAACGATTATTATTTTTATTTGCGTTCTCCAAGTGGACATTTTGCTAATCCCTCTATTTCTTTCACTACTGCAAATCGGGCAATTGAATACAGTCGAGGCATTTGGGGAAAGTTTTTGGAAAAAAAATTTTTCAACGATTCCGGAACAGTTAATATTGGAAGACTCGTAATGCGTCGCACGTGGGAAAACATCGGCAGCGGAATGGACGTACTTCCTGCAATAGATTCCGCGCTTCAAACGGTGGGGAGTTCACTTGCTGATGCCTTCAAAGATTTTTCGTACTGGAGTTTGTTTATCGGAAAAAATGCTGATACTGTCCGTTATTATACCGAAGGGAAAAATTATTACTGGGTGGAAAGGAATGAATCGGGAAGATACGTTCGTCGCGATAATATTCGGCGAGAGGAATTGCAAAAAGCCCGCGGAACAAAAATAGTTTTACGGGACTCACTGCATAATGTTTCCGCAAGATATTTTCCTATTCTTTTTGAAGAAGATACTGTGCTCACCGTACTTGCATTTCATACAGCCGCACCTAATCGTTCTCCTTCCTCGTTTCGATACACGTTGAGAAAACAGGAAGCGGATAAGGATTTTTACTCTCTCCCTGCATCATTCAGCGCAAAATTAGAAATGGAGAAACCGGCAGGAGGATATACCGTTGCCGATTCTACGTGGAGCGCGCAGGAAGTGATTACCCGCGCCGCGCAATCGGAAGAATTACTCATCTATCCCAACCCGTTTGAAAATGACGGAACGCAGACCGTGAAAATACAGTTGCCTCCGCTTCAGCAAAAAAAATCCATTTCGCTTTATATTTTAGCCAGCGACCTCACGTATATCTATTCGGAAAATAATCTCGAACCATTCGAAGATTTTAATGGTGGAGTCGGTTATCATAGCAGCGTTATCCAGTGGGATGGGAGGAGAAATGATAATTCTGTTACGGCGAGCGGCGTCTATTTTGTTATTCTCACCATTGGCGGCGAGAAACATTATGTCGGGAAACTCGCCATCATTCGGAAGTGAACTGCAGTGCAATTTCTCGCAACGGACATAGCAAAACGGTTTGGACATCGCATCATCTTTGAAAAAATTTCTTTCGAAATACGAGAAGGGGAGAGTCTTGCCATTGCCGGAAGTAATGGTTCGGGAAAATCCACGCTTGCAAAAATCTGCGCAGGCGTTCTTTCCCCTCACAAAGGAACGATAGAAATTATTCTGGACGGGAAAAAAATTCCGAACGAAGAACTCTTTCGCCACATCGGATTTGTTTCTCCTTATTTACAACTCTACGATGAATTTTCTCCGCTGGAACACATTACGTTTTTCCAACGGTTACGGAATATCGAACGTACAGGAACAGAAACCGACGCTTTACTGGAACGTGTCCAGTTGCTACATCGTAAAAATGATTTCGTGCGCACGTTTTCTTCCGGGATGAAACAACGTTTAAAGTACGTCATAGCCCTGCTCCATAATCCCTCCATTCTTATTCTCGATGAACCTTCCGCTAATTTGGACGATGAAGGAACCGCGACCGTTTTTGAAATAATGAAAGAACAATCGGTGCGTGGTATTCTCATCGTTGCAACGAATGTGCTGAAAGAGCAGGAGTTTTGCGGGCAGGTGGTTCGGTTGGGAAAGAATTAAGAAGGAAAGGAGAATTTTCTT
>JAGXRH010000176.1 GCA_018335975.1 Ignavibacteriales bacterium | reverse complement strand
AACAATTGCAGTCATTGGCGACTTAATGCTTGACCGATATATCTGGGGAAACGTAACGCGCATTTCCCCCGAAGCGCCGGTCCCGGTTGTTGACGTTGAATCGGAATCAGCGAGACTTGGCGGCGCGGCAAACGTGGCAAACAACATAAAATCGCTCGGCGGCAACCCGTTTCTCGTCGGCGTTATCGGCGATGATAACAGCGGAAAAATCCTGCGCGATACGATTAAAAATTTTGGCTTTTCGACTGATGGATTGGTGAAAGATGAATCGCGTCCCACAACGGTTAAAACTCGTGTGATTGCGCACGAGCAACACGTCGTTCGCATTGACAGGGAATCGCGGCAAAACATTTCGGGTGTCGTGGAAGAAAAAATTCTCTTCGTTCTCCGCCGCCACATTAAATCTATTGACGCAATCGTTCTCGAGGATTACAACAAGGGAGTAATGACCGAATCGTTGATTGAAAAAGTGGTGAGTCTCGCCAACACGCATAAAAAAATTGTTACCGTTGACCCGAAATCAAAGAACTTTTTTTCCTATAACAACATCACCGTCTTCAAACCGAACCGCAAAGAAACCGAAGAAGCATTACAACTGAAATTGACAACGGAGAAAGAAACAGAAATTGCAGGCAAGATGTTATTACAACGATTGCACGCTGACCATATTTTACTCACGCGGAGTGAAAAAGGAATGTCGCTCTTCAGCAAAGATGGAGCAATTGAACACATTCCGACAAAAGCGCGGAAAGTTGCTGATGTCTCCGGCGCCGGCGATACCGTTATTTCCACGCTCACTCTCGCACTCGCAAGCGGGGCAACGATTCAGGAATCTGCCATCATCGCAAATTTCGCAGGGGGAATTGTTGTTGGCGAAGTCGGCGTTGTTCCTATTTCCAAAGAAGCGTTGCGTCAAGAGTTATTGAATGAACTCTCTCATCAATCGTAATTTTCCATTATCAATATTGTAAACTCGTGGGAAAAATAATTCTACAAAACGAAATTTCTGACGTTGCAAAGACATTCCATGCACAAAACAAAAAAATTGTGTTTACGAATGGCTGCTTCGATATTCTCCATCGCGGTCATGTGGAGTATCTCACCAAAGCGAAACAACACGGCGATGTGCTAATAGTGGGTGTCAATACCGATGCGTCGGTAAAAAAAATCAAAGGAGAAAAACGCCCCCTCGTTCCCGAAGACGACCGCGCAATTCTGCTCGCGGCTCTTTCGTGCGTTGATTTCGTGGTTTTATTCGGCGATGAAACTCCGCAACAACTCATCGAAAAAATTATCCCCGATGTTTTGGTAAAAGGCGCAGATTGGAACGTGAATAACATCGTAGGAAAAGAAATCGTGGAAGCAAACGGCGGCAGAGTTGCAACAATCGAACTCGTTCAAAATCGCTCCACCACTTCTATCGTAGAGAAAATTCTGGAACGGTACGGTCACCTTTCTCCATAAGTTGGTTGCGATGAAAAAAATTTTGAAATATCTCTCGTACGTCCTTGGAGGGTTTGTGCTTGTTTTCACCGGGCTTGGGCTCTACACGCAAACGACAACGTTCCGCGACCAGTTGCGGGAATATATTATCAACGAAGCATCGCCATTTTTCAACGGAACAATCCACGTCGGAACAATACGCGGAAATCTTCTCTGGGGGTTTGAAACCGATTCTCTCGCAATTGAGATTGACCATTCACCCTTCCTCGAAACAAGTCGCGCAAAATTTTCCTACGGTCCTCTTGCTTTTTTGCGCGGACATTATCTTCTGCGCTCGGTGGAGATTCTCGAACCACGCATTCAGGTTCACACCAACAACGAAGGAAAATGGAATGTGGAAAAATTTCTTTCGAAAGACACCTCGCGTGAACCGCCGTCAACAAACTTCACGCTGCGACATTTTGCCATTGCGAACGGGGAAATTTTCGTTGTTGATTCTACAAAAAATTCCCGCGACTCGGGTCTGCGTTTCCGGTATGATAATCTTCACATCAACAACCTCAACTTGAGTCTTTCCCTTGCCATACAAGGGGAAACGTATGACGCCGATATTGAAAACGTCTCCTGCAAACTTTCCGATATATCGAACGAAGCGGAACCGCTGCTTCTTCTGAATCAACTCACCGGAAAATTTTTTCTCTCCCCTAATCTCCTCCGTGTTGATGGCGTTGAAATACAAACAGACCAAACAAAACTTTCGCTGAGCGCCCGCATTGACAGCGTCAATATTTTTCAACCACTCGCTTTCGATACGCTTTCTTCCAAACCCGTTTCCCTTTCGTTGTTTTCGATGGCGACAAGTTTTGACGAGATTGCGCTCTTCACTCCTGCGCTTTCTTTTTTAAAAGGAACGGGAACGTTCGATATACGGTTGAACGGAACGTTGGGAAATCTCGATGTACAAAAATTTTCTGTGAATGCGCTGGGGAATTCCCTCTCGTTTTCCGGAAGCGTTCTCTCCCCGCTCAGTCCACAGCAGTTGAACATCAACACCAAAACTTTAGAAGGAATAATCCTTTTTTCCGACCTCTCGTCTGCATTTCCTAATTGGGGAATTCCCTCCTTTCCATCATTGGGCGATGTGCGTTTTAGGGGAAATGTTTCCGGAACGACATCCTCTCTACAATCCGATATTCAAATCGAATCGGGCGGGGGAAATTTTTCTACAACTTTAGATTTGACGTTTGATTCCGCTGCTGTGAAGTACGATGGAACATTTTCGGGCAGAGATATTGCGCTGCAGATGTTCCTCGAAGGAACGGATGAAAACATTCCTCCATCATTGTATTTTCCTCAATCGCTTCTTAATGTTCGAGGCACGATGAAGGGAGAAGGAACTTCGTCGGAAACAATGGATGCATCTGTTTCTGTATATGTAGATTCTTCCGAAATTCAATTTTCCCAAAACCCGCTTTCGCAAATTTCTGTGAACACGTTCCTGTGCGATATCACTGTCAACAATGGAAACGTCTCAGCAACGACTTCCTTTGCAACGGATAAAGGAAAAGGAAATCTCCAACTCTCTGTTGCGTTCGAAAATGAGAGCATACAATCTGTAACAAGCGAAGGGATACTCGAACATCTTGACCTTGCAACAATTTTGACTGATGAGCAATTTGCAAGCGACCTCTCTTTTCGTTTCAAACAAAATTCTTCCGGCTCCACGCTTGACGTTCTCTCAGGAAAACTCGAACTCGTTTTCGCTCCATCCGAATTTCGCGGACGAACATTTGGCTTCGACTCCCCGGCCGAGAGTACGTCCATTGTTTTACTGTTAGAGCAATTACAAACACCGAAAACGTTTTCCTTTTCTTCCCCTTTGGTAAATGCAGAAATCACTGGAACATTTAATGCCCAATCTTTTGGCGAACAAATTCCGAAACACCTGCAACGATGCTTAGCAAATGCGCTTCCTTTCACTTCTGAAAATGTTGATTCTTTTTCGTTCTCATCACTTCCAAACGACGACTCACCGTTGGATATTTCTTTCGCGGTGGAGGTAAAAAATCTCGAACCGCTTTCGATGTTTCTCGCGAACACCGGACTTCAATTCAGAGGAAAAGCAGATGGAACAATATCAGCGACAGATTCCGCTCTCTCCTTTGCTGCAACGCTGCGGATTGATACTGCACTCTATCAGGAATTCCGGATTCGCAATCTGAACGTGGATACCTTTTCCATTGGCGGAACAAACGGAAACCTTTCGTTCCGAAGCGCCGTTCCTTTGAACCCAAAAAGGAAATTGGAATCTACTATCGCTCTCACCGCGCAATTTCTTTCCGCAGAATATGACGGAACAAAACTCGATTCCGTTGCGCTTGATGTTCAACTCCGCGACCGGAATCGAATATTTTCTGCAAATGTTTTTGTCAACAACGAATTCGGTTTTCAAACAAAGGGGACGCTGGGACTATCGCCGTCTCAATTGAATTTCTCCTGCGCCCCGTTTATCTTTTCGCGGGGCTCTTACCGTTGGGTAAACGATGATGTTCTTCGTATCACAATGTTTCCTAATTCATTTCAATTCGAGAATTGTTCAGTTCAACGGGATTCGCAACGTGTCAGTTGGAACGGAACATTGACCGCAGATACAATGAATTTTGTTGTTGCCGCAAAAAATTTTTCGCTCGGACAACTTTCCCTTCTCACCTCTCCACTCGGTATGAGCGTGAATGAACCATCGCTCTCGGGAAATGTAGATTGCGATGGGGAAATGCGCGGGACGTTTACTGCTCCACAACTTCGGTTCAATGCACGCTCCACGAATCTTGCACTCAAAAATATTCCGGAAGGTTCGATTTCTTTTGAAGGCTCGTATGCCGAAAGCGTACTCACGACAAACTTTCATTTTGTTTCCAACGATTCTTCGCACCCGTTTCAGTCTTCCGCAGTTGGCGCGCTTCCCATCAACCTTTCATTTCTTCCACTCAAAGAGCGTTTTCCCGACCGCGCGATTGACCTTGCTGTCTTCTCAAATGAAATTCCGTTGGCATTATTCGACCCGTTCATACCACGGTTTGATAACATCACAGGCAGCGCATCGTGTTCGTTGAAAATTTCCGGAACAAATTTTAATCCCAATTATGACGGGACTATCAACTTACGGAACGGACAATTTCGTTATGAAGATAATGGAATGACATATATACTCGGCGGAACATTACGAGGCGAAGGGAAAAAACTTCTGTTCTCCGACGTAATTGTTTCAAATGAGATAAATGATCGCGCTGATGGAAACATTCGTCTCGATGGGTATCTCACGCTTCACGGCATCACAATTGACTCGCTCAATGTTCAAGCGCACGGACAATTACTCGTCTTAAAATCTGCAAACCGAAACAGGCAAGGGGGAGCGTACGGCAATTTATTTTTCCTCACGGACTCAACGGGAATTTCATATCGCGGAACGTTTGAACATTCAGAATTGCGGGGAGCATTTTTTGTGAAAGATGCCGATGTTACGTTTCCAAACCTTCGCGATGAACAAAATTCCTCTTCCATGGTTCTGGAAATTATAACGATAGACGACACCTCAAAAAAAACACTTGCGACTCTTTCCCAAACAAAAACGAGCAACGATTCGCAAGCAACAACAACAAATACTTCGCAAGAAAAATCATTCGGCGATGTTGTGCTGGATGGAATGACGGTTGATTTAACGGTGGAAACGCAGGGAAACAACCAACTGCGGATGTTGTTCGGAACAAATCCCGCAACGAATGAAGAGCTCAACGCATTCCTCGAAGGAAAACTCATTCTCCGAAAAACCAACGAGGGATTACGTTTCCTCGGCGACATCAACATCGGCGAGCGTTCGTATTATAATTTTTTCAAACGATTTGAAGCGCGTGGAAAAATGAAATTCACCGGCGACCCGCAAAATCCGGAATTAGAAATTGTTGCAACGCACGACGGTATTCATACGACGTTCGATAGTACTGCGAATCAGGAACGGGATAGCAAAATTCTTGTCTTCCTCGATATTACAGGGACGCGGTTCGTACCAAAAATTGCGATGAGTATGAAAGAGCTTTCCGGGCAGGACACAACAGATTTTGCCACCAGCGGAAAAGATGTGCAATCCGACGCGCTTGCATTTATTTTAACGGGAAAATTCCGCGACGAATTAACAAGCGGTGAACGTTCGCAATTGGTGCTCGATGTCGGTTCGTCGGTTGGTTCTTCGGTAGTTACGGGAGTTACCTCATCCGTGCTTTCGGGAATGTTGACCGATTTTCTCCGTCAGGAATTTGGGTTTATCCGCGCCGCCGAAATTTCGTATCGCGGCGGGAGCGTTACGGGGGAAGCGGATGTGCGGTTGAGCGGCGAAGTCTTTAATGCGTATTGGCGATTCGGCGGAAGAATTTTAAATGATATCGGACGCGCGAATATCAGTTTTCAAATTCCGATTGGCGAAGTGGTGAAATCGCGTTCGCTGCAAAATCTCTTCATCGAAGTGGAACGCAAAGTGGAAGACGATGCCTTTGTCTCCGAACGTAAACTCACCAACACCGCGCGTTTGTTTTACAAGTTCTCGTATTAGTTGCGATGAAAATAATTTGAGTAAATTTGACAGCGAAAAAATGAACCGCTATGTTGAAAGTAAAGAATCAAAGAAAATATTTTTAGGATACACTTATGTTAGCAATTAAAGGCATTTACGACGGGAAACATATTCTTCCATTGGAAAAACTTCCAAATAAGAAAAAAAAATATCACGTCCTTATTACGTTTGTCGAAGAAATTAACGACGAGGAAAACGTTCGAGCGTTTGCGTCTCACTCCAATGCATTTGCATTTTGGGAAGACACAAGAGAAGATGTGTACCAGGACTACATAGGAAAGAAAAAGAAATGAAAACAGGAGAAATAATTCTTGTACCGTTTCCCTTCGCTGAACTTACCGTAAAGAAAGTTCGACCAGCAGTGATAATTGCGGAAACAAAAGATAAATATCGAGACGTAATTGTTTGCGCTATCAGTTCTGTAGTTTCTTTTCCGCTCTCGCAAAACGAATTTACTCTCGAACCGACTTCCATCAATAATCTTCGTGCGCGCTCCGTTGTAAAGGTGGATAGAATCGTTACGACAAAATTATCAGACGTTATTGATAAACTCGGAAAACTTTCAACCTCAGAACTGCGAACATTCAAAGAAAAGTTTAAAAAACTTATTGATGAATTATAGTTGTATTTCAGGGATAAATTTCCCTCTCCATCACTCCACAACTCCATTCCGCATTACTCAATAAAAAGAAAATGAAACCTACTTCTGACAACTTAGCATCCATCAATATCCGCGAACGCATTCTCGAATTCCTTCGCCGCTATCCCAATCAGACTTTTAAATCGCAAGAGTTGCAACGACGACTTTCTATAAAAGATGAAAACGAATATCGTTCGCTTCGTATTGCGCTCGGCGAGTTGGAAAAAGAAAAACTCGTTCTTCGCATCAAAGGAAAACATTACAAACATCAATCTCACCAATCCAATCGCTACGTTGGAACGTTCGCAATGAAAAAAGGTTTCGGCGTTGTTCAAGTTGATAACGAAGAATTCCGTGAAATACTTATTCCGCAAAAATTTTGTTCGACAGCCATGGATGGCGATATGGTGGAAGTTGCTTTGTTTGCCGACTTGTTCGACAAGGCGAAACAGACTAAACACACGCTCAAAGCGGAACGACACGAAGGGGAAATTATAAAAATCATCAAACGAGCAAAGGAAGAAATTGTCGGACGGTTTGAACGAAGCGGCAATTTTTATTTTGTTGTTCCCGATGACGGAAAAAAATCCGGCAGAGATATTTACATTCCTAAAAGCGCAATGAACAAAGCGAAAGTCGGTGAAAAAGTAATTGCCGTCGTCGAGAGATGGGAAGATAGAAACCTCAATCCCGAAGGACGAGTTGTTGAAGTGCTGGGAAAAAGCGGCGAAGTGCGCGCGGAAATGATGTCCGTGATTCGTGAATTTAAATTGCCGGAAAAATTTCCTTCGTACGTAATTGATGAAGCGGAAGAAGTGGCGACAGAAATATCTAAAGAGGAAATAACAACGCGACTCGATTTGCGCGAAGAAAAAATTTTCACGATTGACCCGGAAGATGCAAAAGATTTCGACGATGCAGTTTCTTTGGAAGTGTTAGAGAATGGAAATTTTTCTCTCGGCGTTCACATTGCCGATGTTTCACATTACGTAACGGAAAATTCGCAACTCGATAAAGAGGCGTTCAAGCGCGGAACAAGCGTGTATCTTGCTGATGCTGTTGTGCCGATGCTTCCCGAAGAACTCTCCAACAACATTTGCAGTTTGCGACCGAACGTTGACCGACTCACCTATTCCGCGTTTATGGAAATTACTCCGCGCGGCGCTGTGAAAAATTACGACATCAAAAAATCCGTTATCAACAGCAAGCGAAGATTTACGTACGAAGAAGTACAGAAAATAATTGAAACGAAACGCGGCGATTTTGCTGATGAAATTTTGATGATGTATAAATTCAGTCAAGTGTTGCTGAAAAAGAGATTGCGCGAAGGAAGCGTTGACTTTGGTTCGGAGGAAGCAAAATTTCGTTTCGATGAATTCGGAAAACCGACAGAGATAATAAAAAAAGTTCGCCTCGATAGTCATCGTTTGATTGAAGAGTTTATGTTACTCGCAAATCAAACCGTTGCAAAACATATTGCCGTTCAACCGAAGAAACGCGATGCAAAAACGCAGCAAGCAATTCGTCCGTTTGTGTACCGCATTCACGATTCGCCGTTGAAGGAAAAATTAGATGAACTTGCGCTCTTCGTCAAACAATTCGGCTATTCGCTTCCGCCGCAAAATGTTACTTCCAAAGCGCTACAAAAATTAATTGAGCAAGCACGCGGGAAAGAAGAAGAAAATCTCATCAACGATGTTGCAATTCGTTCAATGGCAAAAGCGATTTATTCGGAAAATAATATCGGGCATTACGGATTGGGGTTTCAGTACTACACGCATTTTACTTCACCGATTCGCCGTTATCCTGATTTGATTATTCACCGGTTGTTGTTTGAATATGAAAAAGGAATGAATGCGGAGCGAAATAATTTCTTTCAAAAAAATCTTCCGCTCATTTGCAAACAATCCTCCGACCGCGAGCGAGTTGCGATGGAGGCGGAGCGCGAATCAACAAAAGTGATGCAAGTGGAATATATGAAGCGGCATATCGGCGATGAGTTTCACGGACTTATTTCCGGCGTTACGAATTTCGGTTTGTTCGTGAAGATTACCGATTTGCTGACGGAAGGAATGATTCGTCTGCGCGATTTGGATGACGATTATTACGTGTACGACGAAAAAAATTATTGCATCATCGGCAAACGAATGAAGAAACGTTACCGAATGGGAGATAAAGTGAATGTGAAAGTCATTCGTGTTGATAGCGTTGAACGGAGAATGGATTTTGCATTGAAATGAATTAACCGCGAATTACACGGATTGATACACAGATTTTCACTGATGTAATCCGTGCAGATTCGTGTTTCATTCGCGTAATTCGTGGTAAATAAAAAATTCAAATGAGTATTGCTTTACTTTTTCTCGATGGTGTTGGAATTGGTTCAATAAAAAATGAACTCAATCCATTTACACAATTCCAATCAAAATATTTTACACTGTTTTCTGATGGAGGAAATTCACGTTGCGCGTACGATGGAATTATTATTCCAACAAATCCTTTTCTCGATGTTGAAGGTTTACCGCAAAGCGCAACCGGACAAACGGCAATCTTTACCGGAATAAATGCGAGCAAAGAAATGGGAAGACACGTCTCCGGATTTCCCACACCGACGCTACGAAAAATAATTGCAGAGCACAGTATTATGTTGCAACTGAAAAAAATCGGTTTGAAATCAACATTTGCAAACGGTTACACGCCGCAATATTTTGAACGCTCGCAGCAATTTTGGAGCGCATCCACGTGGGTTATGAAAGCCGCAGAAGTACCTTTTCGCTGGCTTGATGATATAAACAATGATAAAGCAGTTTCGCCGGATTTGACGAATGAATTTATTGTTCAGCGTGGATTGGGTAATGTTCAAATCCGAACAGCAAAAAAAGCGGGAGAAATTATTGGAACACTTCTCGAAGAAAATGATTTTGTTTTGTATGAACATCCCTTCAGCGACAAAATCGGTCACGAAAAAAATATGGAAGCAGCAATTGACGATATAAAAAAGTTGGATGGGTTTCTTGCCGGATTGCTTTCTTCAACAGATTTATCGAAGCATACAATTCTTCTCACCAGCGACCACGGAAACATCGAAGATTTGAGTATTGATACACACACGAAAAATAATGTTCCGACAATCGTTTGGGGAAAGCAACGAGAGTATCTTGTTTCAAAAATTTCTTCGCTACTCGATATTACTCCGACGATAGTTTCAAGTTTTCAGTTTTCTGTTTCCGGTTAATATCTCAACTGTGTTAACGCCCAATAGAAATGTCAGTATTAGCTGACCATTAGAAATGTCAGGGTGAAGATACAAAATGTTGCGAATCAATTTTGGAAAAAGCTGGAAGAAGTTTCGCTTTTCCCAGCGGTTTATTTCTCCACGGATGAGTTGACGGGGGGTGGCAACTCATCCGTGGAGAAATCGGTTTTTCCGCAAGCGCTCGATACGCCAGTTCGTTCTCGTGCCAATAGAGA
>JAGXRH010000175.1 GCA_018335975.1 Ignavibacteriales bacterium | reverse complement strand
CCGGATGGATTCAAACGTATCCCGGCGGCTCGGGTTCCTTCGCTTTAAATCTTGTCTCGGCAGAAATTGAAAACAATATCAACTTTGGAAACTTTCAACTTGGTACAATTAGTGGTTTGAAATTTGAAGACACGAACGGCAATGGAATCAAAGATGAGTCGGAACCGGCGCTCCCAAATTGGACGATTCGTCTATCAAAATCAGGAATGCAAGTTGATAGCGCAGTTACCAATAATGCCGGTGGGTATTCATTTCAGAACCTCGAACCCGGTATCTATACTATCACTGAAGCACTCCAAAGCGGGTGGGCGCAAACACTACCGTTGAGTGGAACGTACAGAGATACAATCTTTACTGGCTCAAATCTGACAGGAAGAAATTTCGGAAATTTCAAACTCGGTATTATTTCTGGCATCAAGTTTAATGATTTAAATCAGAATGGAATTCGTGATAATGGAGAAAACGGTTTAGCCAACTGGAAAATCCGGATTTCCGGAACAAGAACAGACTCCAACTTCACTGATGGAAGTGGAGGTTTCAGTTTTGAAAACTTAGGGGTTGGAACATACGTTGTTTCTGAAGTGTTGCAAACCGGTTGGATTCAAACGTACCCTTCTAACAATGGAACGTACGAATTTACAACGACCAGCGGCTCGATTTTCCCAAATGCGAACTTCGGAAATTTTCAGTTCGGTTCAGTCAGTGGAACTGTGTTTAATGATTTTGATGGAGACGGTACAAAAGATGCCGGTGAACTCGGCGTTCAGAATTGGAAGGTAAAAATCAGCGGCAATCGTACTGATTCTATTCTCACTACCGCAGATGGCATCTATTCATTTAATCAACTCACCTTTGGTTCCTATACCGTAATGCAGGAAGTTCAAAACGACTGGATACAGACTCTTCCTGTAAATAATCAACCATATTCATTCATCGCACAAAGCGGAACAATTCTCAATAATCGTGACTTTGGAAATTTCCGGTTAGGTTCAATCGCCGGTATGAAATTCAATGACATCAACGGCAATGGTGTTAAAGATGTGGGAGAAACCGGAATGAGTAATTGGCTCATTCGACTCAATGGTGCAAAAACAGATTCACAACTTACTGATGGAAATGGAGTTTATCAGTTCAACTCTCTCGCCGGTGGAACGTATTCGATTACCGAAAAACTTCAATCCGGCTGGTTTCAATCTATCCCTGCATCGGGTAGTTATTCGATAACGATGCGAAGTGGTTTAGATACCGCGAATGTTCTGTTCGGTAATTACCTGCTCGGCTCTATTTCAGGGTTTGTTTTCAATGATATAAACAGCAATGGAACTTTCGATAGTGGAGAAAACGGGATAGCAAATTGGAAACTACGGATTTCTGGAACCGCGAACGAGACCACGATGACCGATAACGGAGGAAACTTTACTTTCCCCAACCTTCGTATCGGTAATTACACCGTTACCCAAATACTTCCTTCAGGTTGGATTCAAAAATTTCCTGCGAGCAATGGAACGTATGCAGTTACCATTTCCGCCGGAACAATTTCAACCGGTAAAAATTTTGGAAATTTTCAACTCGGTATTATTTCCGGGAAAATCTTTAACGATATCAATGGAAATGGTATCCGGGAGTCAGGTGAACCGGGATTAGAAAACTGGAAAATTAATCTCACCGGTTCTGCGACGGATTCTATGATGAGTGACGTTGATGGAAATTATATCTTTGATTCACTTCAACTCGGCTCATACCAAGTTTCGCAAACTGTTCAGAGCGGATGGATTCAATCGTTGCCCGTCAGCGGCGGAAATTATTCTGTCTCGGTTTTCAGCGGCACCAATGCATCAAACCGCGACTTTGGGAATTATCAACTCGGTTCTATTTCAGGAATAAAATTTGAGGATATTAATGGCGACGGTGTAAAGGGGACGAACGAACCCGTTCTTTCCAATTGGAAAATTCGTTTGAACGGACTTCGCACCGATTCAATGTTTACTGACGGAAATGGTGCATATCTCTTCAATAATTTAGCAATCGGGAATTACACTGTATCCGAAGTATTACAAAACGGTTGGGCTCAATCACTCCCTCCGAATGGACAATATACACTCACCGTCACCAGCGGTCTTCATCTGACTAACAAGAATTTTGGGAATTATCGTTATGCTTCACTCAGTGGTTTAAAGTGGAATGACATAAACGATAACGGTATTAAAGACAATGGCGAACCAGTTCTGAGCGGATGGAAGATATATATTGCAGGTCCGAAAAACGATTCAACAACAACAAATGGAAGCGGACATTATTCTTTCCAAAATCTTTTTGTCGGAACCTATTCTGTTTCTGAACAAGTACAAAGCGGATGGGTGAAAACATACCCGCAAGGAAATCACTCGATAACACTCCGAAGCGGTTTAGATACCTCACAGGTGAATTTCGGAAATTTTCAATATGGAACCATCTCCGGTAAGAAATGGAATGACCTCGATAATGACGGCATTCTCGATAACGGTGAAACATTCCTCCCGAACTGGAAAATAACTTTAAACGGTGTCCGCAGTGAAACGACACTCACCAATTCCAACGGTGAATACTCTTTCGGAAATTTACGCGGTGGAAATTATTCGGTTGGAGAAATTTCGGAAATCGGATGGGTACAATCATTTCCCTCTGCAGGCACTCACGCACTATCCATAACAAGCGGAACCGTACATTCATCCCGAAACTTCGGAAGCCATCTCCTTTCCTCAATTCAAGGCACAGTCTATAATGACTACAACGGAAATGGAATGAAAGATTTCGGTGAGAACCCGTTATCGAATCGCAGCATCTATCTCAGAGGCGCCCTAAATGACACTTTGATGAGCGATGCGAATGGTACATTCACATTCTATTATCTTACAACAGCGAATTACACGGTTTCTTCTCAACTTCCAACCGGTTGGATATACACACAACCATCAGATGGAGATACCACATTCAATATTACTCAAGATGGGACGATTATTTCAAATGCAAACATTGGTATGTTCCAATTCGGTTCTATTCGTGGTCAGGTGTATAACGATTTGAATTCAGATGGAATCCGTGACAGTCTTGACCCGTTTCTTTCAAACTGGCGCATTCGCATCATCGGACCAAAAATTGATTCAGTGTTTTCTAACGGGCAAGGAAATTATGTCTTCAATAATCTTCCTGCAGGAACCTATATTATCAGCGAGGCATTGCAAAGTGGATGGGTTCATTCCGCGCCACCGGCGGATACCTTTTCCGTTAAGATATTCAGCGGAACAAATATTACGCAGAAAGATTTTGGAAATTTCCAATTAGGTGAAGTGCGAGGAAAAGTTTTCAACGATATTAATGCTGATGGTGTGCGAGACTTGAACGAACCTATAGTCCCAAATTGGAAAGTGTATCTTTCCCATAATTTGTTAATTGTAGATTCAGCATTGACTTCTGATTCCGGAAGTTATACTTTCCATAATGTGTTTCCCAATATTTACCATATCAGTTCTGAAGTACGAGGAGATTGGAAATTAACTTTTCCTTTGAGTTCATTTCATACTGACACGGTAAAGAGCGGCTCTATTCTTATGGAAAATAATTTTGGTATTTTCCAACGCGGGAAAATTTCCGGCGCTAAATTCAATGACAGAAATGGAAATGGTATCCGCGATGGCGGTGAACCGGGAATACCCAACTGGAAAATTTACATTTCCGGAGGAGTTTCCGATTCTCTCTCTACAGATGGAGATGGTAATTATGAATTTTCTCTTCTCGATTATGGAAGTTATGTTATGAGCGAAGATATGCCTGCGGGCTGGAAACGCTCCTATCCCCCAGCACCGGGAATTCATCTTGTTTCCATTACCAGCGGCGCAAATGCCACAGGAAAAATATTCGGAAATTATCAGTTCGGTACAATCGGTGGAACCGTTTATAACGACTTCAACAAAAACGGCGTAAAAGATGCAGGAGAAGAAGCGTTACAAAATCGTAAAGTAAAAATTACTGGAGTTCAAAACGATTCTGTCTTTTCTAATGCAAACGGAAATTTTTCTTTTACAAACTTAGAATTAGGAAATTATACGGTAACACAAGTCAATCCACCACAATGGCAGCAGACGCAGCCGGCAACTAACGGGTATTCCGTTGTTATTAATAGCGGAACGAATATCACCGGGAGAAACTTTGGAAATTTTGAACCCGGTAAAATTTCCGGAATAATTTTCGAGGATGCGAACGGCAATGGAATTAAAGATTTCGGCGAACCTGGCTTGTCGCAACGGAAAGTCCTCATTTCCGGAACGAAGTCTGATTCACTCCGCACTGATGCCAACGGGTTTTACCATTTCACGAATCTCGATACCGGACAGTATGTTGTTTCACAACCCGATTCGTTCGGTTGGAGTCAATCTCTTCCGCCGAATCACGGAACGTATGCGTGTTATGTTCAAAGTTCTTCAAATTTTATTGATAGGCATTTTGGTAATTATCGCAATGCATCTATTTCAGGGATAAAGTTCAATGACCTCAATGCAAATGGTAATCGTGAATCAGGCGAACCGCCGCTTGCAAACTGGAAAATTTATTTAGTAGGACCTCTCCCCGATTCATCGAGAGTTGATAGTGCGTTGACGAATATCAATGGCAATTACACATTTCAGAACCTCGCAATCGGTTCGTATATCGTTCGCGAAGAGAGAAAAACTCAATGGAAACAAACATTTCCTGCCAACGATGCGTCGTACTTTGTTGTATTGCAAAGCGGTACTTCTTCTTCTGATAAAAATTTTGGGAATTTTAAATTCGTAACCATTTCAGGAATGAAATTCCTCGACGCGAATGGAAATCATATCCGGGATGAAAATGAACCCGGATTGAGTGGATGGAAAATTCGACTACAACTTGGTTCGCAAATTATTGATTCCACAAATACGAATGATGAGGGAAGTTATACGTTCAGGAATATTTCTCCCTCAACATATATAGTTTACGAAGCCCTTCAAATCGGTTGGTTGCCAACGTATCCGCAAAACGGTGTACATATAGTAACTGCTATGAGCGGCGATTCAATCGTGAATACAAATTTCGGAAATGTTCGAACCAATTCCATTTCAGGATTATTGTTTAATGACATTGATGGCGATGGTCTCTTTGATAATGGTGAATCTACTATCGAAAATTGGAAGGTTTATTTGAATGGTCCGAAGTTTGATTCAACACTCACCAATAGCAACGGAGTGTATTCCTTCGGTCAGTTACCACAGGGAACGTACATCATTTCTGAAGAACTACGACAAGGGTGGAAACCAACTGCGCCGGCTTTCCCAGGAACGTATTCTCTCTTTGTCATCAACGGAACTGATACGTCGGGACTCAATTTCGGAAATTTCGAATTGGGAATTATTTCGGGAGTGAAGTATAATGATTTGAATGGAAACGGAACGCGCGACTTTTTCGATTTACCAATTCGCAATTGGAAAATACGATTAAGCGGAGCGAGTTCGGAAACTACATTCACCGATTCAAACGGAATTTACATATTCAAGAACCTTAATGTCGGTTCATATAATGTGAGTGAATTTTCCGATTCCCTCTGGTATCAAACTTCAACGCCTCAAAGTTATAGTGTTACGATAGCGTCAAGCGGACAACGCGCTGATAATCGGAACTTTGGAAACTTCAAGTATGGTCGTATTTCCGGTATTGTTTTCGGGGATGAAAATGCAAATGGCATTCGCGACCCCAACGAACTTCCGCTTGCGGGATGGAAAATTTATTCTTCACAGGGCAACAGAGATTCGGCTATTAGCGATGCCGCGGGAAGATATATTTTTGTACGACTTCGTTCAGGATTGGATACACTTGTAGCAGTTCCTCAAGATGGATATCAGCAAACGTATCCCGATTCGACATCCGGCTATCTGCACATTGTTCAAATCACGTCCGGATTTAACGGAACGGATTTTCATTTCGGGCAGAAATTTATTGTCTCAGTGAAGGAAGAAATTACAGGCGTCCCCCGCATATTTCAACTTTTCCAAAATTATCCCAACCCGTTTAATCCATCAACGGCTATAAAGTTTTCTGTTGATGTCGCGTCTCCAACAACGCTGAAACTTTACAATATTTTGGGGAGTGAAGTCGCAGTTTTGTTCAATATGATTGCTGAGCCCGGGCGCTATTACACGATTCAATTCAATAATGAAAACCTCAATAGCGGAGTCTATTTTTACCGCTTAGAAAACGGAAAGAAATCTTCGATGCGGAAATTGGTCATAATGAAATAGCGATAGATTACATTTCAGCCAACAATCCCAAATACACTTGAATGTTTAACTTTCAATACTATTTGGGATTTTTTTTTCAAGAATTACACAGCACGGACTAAAATCAAATGAAAAATACAGCAGAACTCGTTGAGATAGACACAACTCAACTCGAAAATTCACCGCTCATCAATGAAGATATTGCACCGACGAAAATATCGCAACGAACGTGGGGAACGTACAACATCGCCGCGTTGTGGATTGGAATGAGTGTGTGTATTCCGACGTATATGCTTGCAAGCGGACTCATCGCCGGTGGAATGAACTGGTGGCAAGCGATTTTTACTATTGCACTTGGCAACATTATCGTTCTCGTCCCGATGATTTTGAACGCCCATGCCGGAACAAAATACGGTATCCCGTTTCCGGTTCTTGCTCGTTCCTCATTCGGGGTACTTGGTTCAAACGTTCCTGCGCTTCTTCGTGCTTTTGTCGCTTGTGGTTGGTTCGGGATTCAAACGTGGATTGGCGGTCAGGCAATTGACGCAATGTTAAAACTCCTCATTCCTGTATGGAGTGTTTTTGTTTATGGTCCATGGATTTCATTTGCAATTTTTTGGGCGATAAATGTGTACTTCATTGTCAAAGGAACGGAATCCATTCGTTGGCTTGAATCTCTTGCGGCGCCATTTCTGATTGTTGTCGGATTAGGATTGCTTGGTTGGGCGTACAGGGAGGCAGGCGGATTTGGACCGATTCTCTCACAAGAAAGTAAATTTCAAACGGCAAAAGATTTTTGGAATTTCTTCATTCCCTCACTCACCGGAATGGTCGGGTTTTGGGCAACACTTTCCCTTAACATCCCGGACTTCTCTCGTTACGCAAAAAGCCAGCGGTCGCAAATGCTCGGTCAGGCAATAGGGCTTCCACCGACTATGGCGCTTTACGCATTCATCGGTGTCGCTGTTACCTCGGCTACCATTGTTATTTTCGGAACTCCGATTTGGGACCCGGTCGAATTGCTCACAAAGTTTAAGAATCCGGTTGTCATTTTTCTTTCGCTTGTTTCCCTGCTCGTTGCAACACTCACCACGAACATCGCCGCGAATGTTGTTTCCCCCGCAAACGATTTTGCAAATCTCTTTCCGAAAAAAATAAATTTCAAAACCGGCGGATTGATTACTGCGTTTCTCGGAATTGCAATGATGCCGTGGAAATTGCTCTCCGATTTTGGAACATACATTTTCGGCTGGCTTATCGGTTACTCAAGTTTCCTCGGTCCTATTGCCGGAATAATGATTGCCGATTATTTTTTTATTCACAAACAAAATCTCAACTTGAAAGATTTATATTTACGAAACGGTGAGTACGAATTTACCAACGGATTTAATTGGAAAGCTATTCTCTCGCTCGTTGCCGGAGTTATTGTTGCATTGATTGGATTGTTCATATCCGAATTGCGTTTCTTGTATGATTACGCTTGGTTTGTTGGAGTTGGGGTTGCAGGGGGAGTATATGTTTTGATTATGAAAAAAGAATCTCGTTCCTGATTTTTATTTCTACGTTTTACGTTGGTGAATCAATACATTATTTTTTATAAACATCCAAATATGAATTCACTATGAAACTTCTCTTTCTCATTATCCTTTTTACTTCACTCACCTTTTCTCAATCTGATTCCACAAAATCAGAAAAGAAATACGAAATGAAAACGTATTATTTTTGTATGTTGGTGAAAGGTGAAAATAGAAATCAAGATTCATTGACAGTTGCCAAAATTCAGGAAGGACATTTGAAACGCATTACTGAATTAGCAAACGAAGGAAAAATTGCTATTGCCGGTCCTTTTCTTGATAACAGCGATTGGCGTGGGATTTTTATTTACAATGTTGCATCTGTTGAAGAAGCGCAGAAGTTAGCAGAGAGCGACCCGGCAGTTCAAGCAGGAAGGTTGAAAGCAATCATCAAACCGTGGATGAGCGCACGCGGCTCGACGTTGCCGTAAAAATTTTTGTGTGGGGTGAGAAGGAAATGAAATCTAACTTTGGTATTCGCAACGCATTTTGAACTGCATCTCACAAAAATGTTAAATCAATTTTACTGTTCGAAGCGTTTCTTCTAATTTCGGACGAAGTCGTTCGCTTATTTTTACAAG
>JAGXRH010000174.1 GCA_018335975.1 Ignavibacteriales bacterium | reverse complement strand
GGAGGAAATGTTTGTTCCCAGCCGTTTTGCATTTGTTCGCTGACTACATATTCACCGAACCTCAAACTTTCGAACGAATAACTTCCATCGTTTGCCGTTAATGCCGAGTCCGTACGAGCGCCGTTCAATCGAATTCGCCAGTTGGGGAGGGACGATTCGTTCATATCTTGAATACCGTTACCATTAATGTCGTGAAACTTCTTACCGAAAATTTTTCCGTACTTAAAATTTCCGAAATCAACTCCGCTATCAATGCCTGAACTTAATAACGCTATTGCATAAGTCCAGGGAGATGAAGGGAATGTTTGCAACCAGCCGGATTGAACATCTTCACGGATGGAATAATTTCCCGGAGGAAGATTAGCGATTTCATAAATTCCATTGGAGTTTGTTATCGCAGTACGTATCATTCTTCCGCTCAAACGAATGACCCATTGTCCCATACCGATATCTCCGGAATCGCGTTCACCGTTTTCGTTAACGTCGTTAAAAATTGAACCGGTAATTTTTCCCGGTTGAGCGTTTGCAAAGTTTTTACCGGTTATACTATCTCCACTACTTATGGTGATGACGTAAACTCCTGAAGGTGGATAAATAGCAATCCATCCACTTGATATTTCTGCTGAGATTGTTAGTTGCCCGGGTGCTAAACCACCTAAGAAATAATTTCCATCTGCATCGGTGAGTAATGAATCAGTTCGCGTACCAAACGAAATTCTAATTTTCCAATTCATCAACGACGGTTCGCTTTCATCCTTAACGCTATCACCATCAATATCGTGGAACACTTGTCCGCTCACTGAACCGAACCGAAAATTTCCAAAGTTTTTATTCACGGCATTCGTTCTACTTAAAACTTGGACGGAATAATTCCCGCTCATCGGAAATGATTGAATCCAGTTATCGTTCATTTCTTCTGTTACAATGTACGTTCCTGCATTTAAATGAGAAAACGAATACAACCCCGAAGAATCCGTAACGCTTGAATCCACGACAACGCTCTCTTTTTCAAGGTAAAATTTCCAGTTGGAAAGTGTCGGCTCTCCGGTATCAAAATTTCCATTAGCATTTTTATCATGAATTTTTCGCCCCGAAATTTTTCCGTAACCGTACATCCCAAATGTATTTCCAACAGAGTGTTGTCCTTCATTCAAAGAAATTTCGTACGAACCGTTTGCGGGATAGGTGTTTTGCCAACCCTCGGGAACAATTGGCGTAACATGATAATTTCCTGATGAAAGTCCGATAAACACATACCGCCCATCTGCTCGTGAAATTACCGTATCATCGTGTGTTCCGCTCAAAACAACACGAAACCCTTGTAAGTAGGTAACATCTAACGAATCAAAAACTCCGTTTTGATTTTTATCTTCGCGAATGAAACCGGAAATTGTTGCGAGTTGATAGTTTCCGAATAAAAAGTCTGAAGTATCAACCCCGCTCGTTACTGTTATTGTATGTGCACCGTTTCCGCCCGGGAAAGATTGAATCCATCCCGGTTGGAGAACTTCACGCACTGTATAGGTACCCGGAACCAATCCGGAAAAAGTAAATTCACCGTTAATATCGGTTTCAAGCGTGTCGGAAATTGGTCCGGAGATAATAATTTTCCAATCTTCAATCCCGCTTTCATTTGAATCCAATTCACCATTCCCGTTCAGGTCATTCCATTTCATTCCGGAAATTGAACTCGCTTCGATATTTCCGAAGAGCAGATTCTCACTGCTTTGTCCTGCGGTAAGAGTGAATGCATATCGAGAACTTTCGGGTACAGTCAATACCCATCCGTCTTCGATAATTTGTTCAACGCTATAAGTCCCTTCGGGAATATTTTCAAACAGAAAATTCCCTGCTGAATCAGTCATTGCAGTTTCGTTGATGTCTCCTCCAAGCGTGATTTCCCATCCCTCAAGCCCGGCTTCATTCGAATCTTTAACACCATCAGCATCGGCATCATAAAAAGAAACGCCGGATATTTTACCAAGGTGAACATTTCCGAAATTTTTTCCGACGAGAGAATCATTGCCATAAATACGGATTACGTGTACTCGTTCGTCATCTTCATTTGGCGGTGGAGACGTTTGCTGCCATCCATTCTGTTCTTCCTGAACAAGAAAAACGTTTCCGGGAAGAAGATTCTCAAACCGGTAATTCCCCAATGAATCCGTATAGGTTGAATCGAGAACGTATTCAATATTTTCTAATAATTCCGGTCCTACGCGATAAATTTTCCAATCTGGAATTCCCGTTTCACTTTGGTCAAATTCTCCGTTGGCGTTTATATCATTAAACATAGTACCCGAGATGCTCGAGCTAAACGTAACCCGAATATCATCAATCGCCCAGCCTTCTTCGTTAGCATCATCATCTGCTCCCAACCGAAATCGAAACCGAACATCACTTGCACCTTCTAATTCCGATAGTAAGATGGAAGAATGTATCCACCCGCTATCGTTATCATCATAGTCAGCAGACGAGCCGCCAAAATTGGGATGCTGGATATTGAAAAGAGAATCTTCGATGTCATACCAATGTACTGCAGACGGGTCGAATAATGTTCCGAGAGGTTGATAATTTGTACCATTGAGTGTGAATTCAACGATGCCGCCATCGAACCCCCCTTCGATTTGATAATTATGAAAAAAACTCAGAATGGGAGTAGAGGGAAGATTGCTGAAATCGAATAATGGAGAGAGGATGTACGAGTTTTCCAGATTGTTATAAAATAAAGAAGTATCCGTTACCCAGCATTTTATTCCACTGTGAGCAGAAGTAATTTGTTCTTTGTTCGGTGTTCCTCGTATCCACGAATTATTCCCTGAGACTGCCCCTGTACTCCACGTACTGACTGAACCTTCAAACGACTCATAATAAGGATAAGTGGTAATGCGTGTGGTAACGGTAAAATTTTTATATGCTACGTCATTATAAGAGGCGCTATCTCCTGCCAAAAATGAACGAACAAACATTTTTTTATCCCCCACTGTTGTTGGCGTATATGGCGTTGAAAAAGTTATGGTGGCGGAAACCGGGTTGCCTGACCATGCGGGGAAGAAAGTTTGGCTGATACCATCATTCTGGGTTTGAGGAGATACTCCCTCCTTGTAGGTAACTATAACGGATGTTGGAAGAGATGCAGTGCCTAACCAGAATAATTTTGCTTCGATGGCAATCGGAACATTTTGAAGAAATGGTTCATTAAATAACCGTACGGAATTCACCGCGATATCATAGGGCGGCTGTTTACCGATTCGAATATTATCCACGTATAAATTATTTCCGAAATCGTTATACCCGACAAAACACACGACGACGTTATTTCCTGCAACCGTTGATGGAAGTCCGATGCTTTCCGTTCGCCATTGAGCCGCCGTAGGAGTAAAATCGTCCTGAGAGTTCGTTGTTCGTAATGTTAATCCCCCTTTTCGATATACGCGGGAGAATGAACTGCCGCCATTCGTAGATACCGAAACAAAAAGACTATCGTAACTATCCTGATAATATCCATACGCTACGTTGAATTTTATCGAATCACCCGCCTGCAAGCCCGTTAATGTGGGGGTGAATATTGAATCGGTTTCTTCAGTAGTATTGTAATCAAAAAAATACATAAATGCAGACGCAGTTCCGGAGCCGAATCCACTCGCTCGTGTCGTTCTTTCCCACGTATAATCATCATCAGGATTCGCAACACGCCATCCGTCTGGAGGAAATTGTGTATCCTCAAAATCCATGACAAAATAAGATTGAACAGAAACATCAATTCGTTCATAGTGGTACCGCGGTGGATTTCTCTTTAAATGGAGCGCCCCCTTCACTTTTTTCTGTTTCATTTTCTTGATGGAAGTGGCGCGATTATTTTTTAAATGTCGCTCCACAGAAACAGATTGCGCTGAAATTGAAAGGAGAAACAGGAAGAGAAAGAATATTTTACAAGTATTTTTTTTCATAAAAGTAGGTAAAAGTAAAATGAAGTCCTGAATGGAAAAGAAAAACGTGTCCGAGAAAAATTGAAGAGAGAATGTAAATTATGTTGATATCATATTTTCAGTTGACCATTTTCGAACATACTGAACGATCGTGTCGGTAGATGCACCGGGGGTGAAAATTTCACCGCAACCGAGCACTTTCAGTTGTTCGATATCTTGTTGAGGAATGATACCGCCGCCAAAGAGTAATACGTCAAACATTCCACGCTCGTTCAACAATTTTTTAATTCTGGGAAATACCGTCATATGCGCTCCGCTGAGAATACTCACGCCGATTGCATCAACATCTTCCTGCAACGCGGCTTCAACAACCATTTCCGGAGTTTTTCTTAAACCGGAATAAATAACTTCCATTCCAGCATCGCGAAGTGCAGCGGCAACAACTTTCGCGCCGCGGTCGTGTCCATCCAATCCGACTTTTGCAATTAAAACACGAATTTTTTTATCCATAAGAAATCCTCAAATGTGAGATGTTGATTGAGTGTTGTTTGTAAATTGTTTGAGCATAAGATACAATTTGCAGAGCGGAAGACCAACTACATTATAAAAATCTCCGTTAATTTTTTCGATAAAGATTGCCCCGATATCATCCTGAATACCGTACGCCCCCGCTTTATCCATCGGTGAATTTGTCGCAACATAACTTTCGATTTCACTTTCCGACATTGTCCGAAATGTTACTTCGGTCGCTTCATACGCAATTTCACTTCTCCTTTGCGGCATTTCGAGTACAGTAAATCCCGTGTACACAATATGCGTCTTCCCGCTTAATTCAAGTAACATTCGCTTTGCGTCCGCTTGCGATTGCGGTTTTCCAAATATCTTCCCGTCGAGAACAACAATGGTATCTGCGCCAATAATGAGCGAGGAATTATATTGCTCTGTTACGGAGAGCGCTTTCTCAAATGATATACGTTTCACATTCTCGCCCGGAGAAACGGATAAATCCAAAATCTCATCAATCCCGCTTTGAGTAACGGTGAAGGAAATTCCAATCTGTTCTAAAAGTTGTTTCCGGCGTGGAGATGCCGATGCGAGTACGACCGGTTTAGAAAAATGAAGCACGATGATAATTCAATGGATAAAAAAAAAGCGACGCACGAATGCATCGCTTTCAAAAAAATAATTATGGTTCTACCGAAACATCGCTTTAATACTTCCCCATGTTTTTCGAACACCCGAAACAAAATGAGAAACCGTAATCACTTTTGAGTATGCAGGTTCACCGGTAGCAAAATTTATTTTTATGCGATATTGATAGACTGTCTCGCCTGAACTTTTCAAAGCGGAATAGTCAATGAATTCATACTGTGAAGGCGTATGATGCGGAGTAACAGCAGCGATGTAACCAAAATTTCCATTCGTGTTCGTCCTGCGTTCTACCTCAAACGAAGTTACGTTGGTTTCGTCTTCCGTAATCCACCGTAAAACGATTTGAGAGCCATCACTACTGCCACTAAAAGAATTTTCTTTGATAACCGTGGCAAAGAGTATAAGGGGAATGAGCATTACCATTCCAACGAGTATAATTCGATATTTATTCATTTTGATTGTCCTTTCCAAATGTGTATAAATGATTCGAGTTGTGCGCGAGGTGGGACTTGAACCCACACAGGTTTCCCTATACGCCCCTCAAACGTACGTGTATGCCAATTTCACCACTCGCGCTTATCCATTAAAAATTCAAAGTTAAAAATGAAAATTCATTGCAAACTCTTTTGAATTTTTCATTCTTCATTTTTCATTAGTAAATGTTTCGTGAGCCTGGGTGGGCTCGAACCACCGGCCCTCTGCTTAAAAGGCAGATGCTCTACCCCTGAGCTACAGGCTCATTGTTGAATTGTTCTGAAAAAATTATTATCTCCGCAGAACCGAGATATTGAGAATTTATCCTCCTTGTACTTATTAACGTAACGCTCACTTTCTGAGGTGGATGTTCTCCATTTGGCATCAAATGTTTGAAAATGAATTCAAATGCGGGGCAAATATACAAAACCAAGCGAGATTGGAAAATTCTTGAACGTTACTTTATCATTTTTTTTATCACCCTTACTGTTTGCAAAAAAAATGAAAGAACGAAGTCAAAGTTCATTCGTGCTCGTGTTTTGATGAGGGTGCCGAAGATAAAAAAAAACGGGTTACAGCATTTGCCATAACCCGTTTAATTTTTTACGCGACGTTCGTTACTTCATCAACACCATCTTGTTGATTTTTGTGAACGTTTTATTACTCGTTACAGAAGTGGCTTCGAGGCGATAAAAATAGACTCCACTGGAAACGCTTGCGGCATCCCATTGGAATTCATGGTATCCGGCGGATTGGACATTGTTGAGGAGTATTGCAACTTCCTGCCCGAGAACATTAAATACCCGCAATGTCGTATTCGATTCTTCCGGTAATCCGAATCGAATTGTGGTAACAGGATTGAACGGATTCGGATAGTTTTGCGATAACGAATATACTGTGGGTATCTCCCGCGCCGCACGCGCATCAACACCTACCGGTTCGTTGACAAAGTTCAACGCACCTGTAAGCAATCGAGTTACCGGTGAACCGGGAGGACTATCGAAAGCGCTTCGGAGTGAACGAATATCAACACCAAATGTTGCTGTTACGAAATTGTCTGTAATATGGCCGATTGCGTTTAGTGAATCATGCCTACGGAATCTGTACAAACCAACGGTAACTTCGCCATCGTAAGGAGACAAAACATCGGGCCAGGTACCGACAGTGCTATCAGCAATACCGTTATTTATGTAGTCACCAATAATTCCTTGGCTTGCACCCGTTCCAGGTCTATCAGCAACATAATTCCAACCGAGGTAATTATTACATAACTCCAAATCGAGATATGTTGAGCCGGAACGTCCGTGCTGATAGCCAAAGTCTTCAGCGAAAATAATGAGTTTTGAAGGTGACGATGGAACTCCGTTAATCAAGAACGATTTGATAGAGTCACGCTGCGAGAGAGAACTTGTACTTGTTCCTTCGCCTAACCAAATGACCGTATTGTAGTCGGACATACTGAATTCTATTGTAGAAGTGTTGCCACCACGATTCCTCACTTCATAGGGAAGGTTCATTGCTTCCAGATTTTGCGCAATAGAATCTTTACTGACTCTTCCATTAGTTAGGGTTGAATCGTAAACTACGAGAATAATATTGGAAAGTGTTTTTAAGTGAACATTCACCGTTAATGAACCACCGTTTGGAAGCGCCGTTAGTGTATCTTTTCGTGCATAACCACTCTTGGAAAACCGAAGCGAGATAGGACCAGGCGTAACATTGGAGAATTGGTAACTTCCATTCGTTTGCGTAGTTGCCGTTAAATTGTGATTGAGAATTTTAACTTCAACACCACTATGGTCATTCGTTCCTTCCAAAGTTACGGAACCACTCACTGCTCCGAGCACTAATTGCGCAAAGGAAAAATTCCGATTTGCTAAAGTTTCAGCCGTAACAACAACGGAAAGACTATCAATCGTTGGATAGTACCCTGTTTTCCAAGCATAAATTTTATGTAATCCTGCATTTAAATTGGAGAATTCATACATACCTGATTCCGGTGTAACCAATGTATCATTTGTCCCGCTCCCCTTTATGACAACATTTACTCCACTATTATTCGGAGTGCCTTGTAGTATTATCGTACCACTTACCGGACCTGTTGGCATAAAAGTAAAATTGTTATTGATAGAGGAATCGCTGCCGACATTAATGACTAAACTATCCATAGCAGGATAGTATCCATTCTTCCATGCATAAAGTTTATGTGTTCCGGCGTACAGATTTTCGAAACGATAATAACCGGACTCTGGCGTTTGAATTGTTTCGTCAATCGTCGGTCCTTTAATACGAACGTTTACCCCACTATTGTCTGATGTGTTTTGGAGTGTTACCATACCGCTTGCCGCTCCGGTGGGAGGAGGTTCGCTTCCGACTAACCAATCAGCAGCATTTTCGATGAGGTTTTTCACTTCTGTTGATTCGGCTTTCACCACATTATTAATGTTGAAACCAATATACACAACCCGACCCCGAAGAGGATTGGGCGTATCATCCCACGCCAAAACGGACATTGTGGTATCATTTCCCGACCATGAGAAAACGGTTGTAGCATTGAGTAACGGCTGATTTGCATCTCTGTCGTACACACCGGCTGTACCTTCGAGCGTGTATTGCGCAGGAAGCGTATTCGGGTTTGTTGCGAGCGGATGGGTTGGATCTTTCAATTTTGGATTTGCGAGGGTATTCGATTCCATAATGAAATCATTGCAATGTAAAACATTTGTCGCAAAATCCACATCGGTCGAACTCGACATATATTGCCAACCGATATCGCCTCCCTCAATGATAACGCTCATTCCTCGTTGGACGCGGGAACTTAATGCGCGTCGCCATTTCACCGAGTCTGCAGGAGAACTTGAACGACCGTGCGACCACACAACGATATCATAGTTATCCCATTCAGTTGTATCCACTTGCGGAACTTTCATTGTATCAACAATGTAACCGAGTTCCGTGAGTGTTCTTCTGAAAAGTCCGGCAGAGCCATTCATATCAATAGTATCCGCTTTAAATGAGGACCCACTCTTCGGCATTGCACGAAAACTACCTGTTGCATCATCATCAATGACGAGAACAATTCCCTTCGTTGCGATGATGGAAAATTTCCAATATCCTTCCTCAGGATAATAGGCAACGTTACCGGAGTTTGATGCATCCGTTGCTTTAATACGATAAAAAATAGAATCGCCAATCGCAATCATATTCGAATCGGAGTTGAAGATGCCGGCATAATTATCATTGTCATCAGATTCAAGTTCGAACGAAGAACTGTTCCCAACGTCATTTTTGTACCACTCAACCAGAACTTCTTCAATACCAAGTAAATCGGAAACCGTTGCTTTCACGGTCGAAGGCCAGCGAAGGCGCGGTTGGTTCCGGAGTGGATTGTGAACAATCGTCGGAAGTGTATTATCTGCAATGAAAGTAAAATTAAAATTTCCATTTTCCGGCAATCTCCCGAGTAAGTGACCAGAACCATTATCACGGGCATAAATTGCATAATGTATCGTATCACCCACGACTAACGTAGTTCCTTCTGTATCAAACTCGCCGGAGTATGAACCATCTTCATTTAAAGTTAGGAGAAAAGTGCCATTAGGATTTCCCGCTTTATCGCTATGCGTAACTTCCCATTCGCACCACACAGAAT
>JAGXRH010000173.1 GCA_018335975.1 Ignavibacteriales bacterium | reverse complement strand
GTTGTGCTTTGCAATGCGACAGTGCGTCCGTATTTCTTCCGAATGATTCACACGTTGTTTCCAAACGTTGTTGTTCTCTCCTTTACCGAACTTCCTCCGGAAACTGAAATTGAATTTATCGGCAAAGTGGAGGTAAGTTATGAAGGTTAAAAAATTTACCGGTCCCACGCTCAAGGAAGTAACCGACCAAATGAAACAAGAGTTTGGGGATAGCGCTATCATCCTCAATACGAGAAAAGTGAATCGGGGAGGAGTATTCAGTTTTCTCGGACGTGATTTGTTGGAAATAACAGCGGGAATAGATGATGAAGAGATGGCAATGAGTTCGGAGAGTTCATTACAGCAGCAAGCCCCCTCGTTCGATTATTTATTATCGCGGATATCAAATGACAGCCAAAGTGTAGATTCCACTCAAACATCGAGAAGCGGTATCAATAATGGCAGAAATGGTAGAGGGATTGATGATTTGACCTCGCGTGAATTTCCATTTCCTCTTCCGAATGAAACAGATAAAAGATTTAGACCTCCGCGGACAGAAACTCCTCAAACAAATGTCGCTGACCTTCACAACCTGAAGGGAGAGATTGACGATGTTAAACACACCTTGCGTGAAATAGTTGAGCAACTCAAATACAGCAAGATGCCGAGTTTGCCCGACCACTTACGGAAGGCGTTTGTTACACTTGTTGGACAAGATGTAAGCGAGCAAATTGCCGCACACATTGTCCAAACTGTTTATGGTCAATTAAGTGGCGAACAATTATCCGATAATACCGTCGTTGAACAACGGCTTCTATCCGAAATGTCTAAAATGATTCGGACGGGAACGACTGCAGAACAAAAATTAGGACGAGCGAAAGTTATGGTATTTGTTGGTCCCACGGGTGTAGGAAAAACGACAACGATTGCAAAATTGGCGGCAATACATAAACTATTTAGCGGCTATAATGTAGCATTGATTTCTGCGGATACTTATCGAATCGCGGCAATAGAACAACTCCGGACATTCGCAGCCATTGCAAATATAGAAATGGAAGTCGTGTATCGTCCCGGCGAAATGCAGAAAGCAATTAAAAAACATCGAAGCAAAGATGTAATTCTTATTGATACGTTTGGCAGAAGTCAGCGTGAAGTAAAAGGATTATCCCAGTTGAGAAAATTTTTAGATGTTGCCGAACCGGACGAAGTTCATCTCGTGCTTTCGTGCGCAGCAAATGAAAAAACTATGTTCGATATCTGCGAGAGATTTGATTCTACAAAACCGAATCGTATCGTTTTCTCCAAAGTAGATGAATCCGTTACCTTTGGACCAATGCTCAATGTTTCGTATAAAACGGGAATTCCCATTTCCTATATTACTACCGGTCAAACGGTTCCGGATGATATCGTCAATGCCGACTCGAACAAAATTGCCTCAATGATTTATCGCGGAGTTATTTATGATGTTTGACCAAGCAGCGAAACTTCGCACCATTGCAGCGCGCCACCGAGATGATGGAGGGACGACTACACCGTTGCGAATTATTACTATTACCAGCGGAAAGGGAGGAGTAGGGAAGAGTACGCTTTCATTAAATCTTTCTCTAGCACTCGCTGCCCAAGGGAAAAAAGTATTACTTGTAGATGCCGATTCCAATTTGGCAAATCTTGACGTTCTTTTGGGAATGACGCCGACGTACAGATTAAGTCACGTTCTACGTGGTGAAAAATCCATTGAAGAAGCCGCAGTTCCCGTTTGGAAAGGAATGAAAATTCTTCCGGGGAGTTCGGGAGATATTCGATTTCCCCTCATTGACACGGAAGTTCAACTAAAGTTATTTGAAGATTTACGCGCACTTCAGAATACATTCGATTTTATTTTACTCGATACAGGGGCTGGTTTAAATTCAGAAGTAGTAACAAGTATTCTCAATACCGATGAGACAATAGTTATCACTACACCTGAGCCGACCGCTGTGATGGATGCTTATGCAGTTATTAAAACGGTTTGTTTGGAGTCCGGTGGAAAATTGGACTTGAAACTTATCGTGAATGCAGCATGGTCGCCATTAGACGCTGAAGAAACGGGAAGAAAATTACAGATGGTAGTTAGTCATTTTCTGAAGACGCAGATTCATTATCTCGGGTTTGTCCCGTACGATAAGAATGTACATCATGCAGTGGTGGAACAACAACCGGTCTATTTAAAATTTCCCCGTTCGGCTTCGGCAACATCAATTCAGAAAATTGCACAAACATTAATTCGACAACCTAAAATTTCATATCAGGAAAGGGTCGCAGTCAAATGATTAAATTTATCTATGAGTTTGGTCTCTTTATTTTTTGCATTGCCGGCATAAGTTTTGGCATTCAACGATATTGTTTTGTTGATACTATTTCTTATTCATACCTCGTGTTTATAGGTATTACGTTTCTTGGCGTGCTGCTTCTCGCTCTTGTCGGTCGGGAAGAGGAAAAGAAAGAACCAACAAATGGCTCAAGTTCGGGAACGCCGTCAACTCCGCCAACGACAAACGGCGAACAACCAACACAATCAATAAGTCTGTAATTCAGTACTTGTAAACTTTTTCAATGAGTAGCGCAACACAACAACTTCCGGTTTCGGGAGTAAATGGTTACGATGTCTATTTGCCGGATATTTCGCGCGATAAATTAATCCTGCAATATTTCGGTTTAGTAAAGTACGTGTTACGTCATATGAATTTGTCTCGTGGCGGAATACTTACGCGAAATGATTTACTTCATTTTGGGATATTGGGATTGAATGAGGCATTGGATCATTTCGACCCAACGAAAGGTGTTAAATTCGAGACGTACGCTATTCCGAGAATTAAAGGAAGAATTCTCGATGAGTTGAGAAAATTAGATTGGGTTCCGCGTTCGGTTCGGCAAAAAATGAAAGCGACAAACGTAACGTCGGAGCGAGAAGAACAATTGTTCAATCATCTTTTTAAGAATGTAGCCCATCGTCTCTCGTTTTCCACCGCAGAGTATTCCAAGTTATATGACGAAGCGCAAAAATTGATTTCCGATGAATCATCGAATCAGGAGGTTTCGCACGCGATAAATTTAGATGAGATTATTGATGATTCGGCATCAAGCCCATTTGAAATTATTGTTCGTGAAGAAGATAAGCAGGTGATTGCCGATATGATTGAACAATTACCCAAGAAACACCGTCTCGTGATAGCGCTTTTTTATTATGAAGAGTTATCGTTTTCTGAAATCGCAGAAGTTTTGCGACTCTCGATTTCCAGAGTTTCGCAACTTCATACTGAAGCAGTATCACTTCTGAAGAAAGAATTGATTTTAGTCGCATGAAATTAAAGCAAACATATCCAATCCCGGAGTCTGTGATTCGTGAAAAAATAGAATCCCTTTCAGCATTACCGGTGCTTGATTCTTTTGCCGAAGATGTTCTGCAATTACTTGATGAGCCAACAACGACAACCTCGAATCTCTTAAGAGTTGTTGAAACAAACCCGGTACTAAGCGCAAAAATATTAAAAACAGCAAATAGCCCTGTTTACGGGTTTCCGCAAAGCATAGCGACGGTGGAATTTGCATTCTCCATTTTGGGATTCGATATTATTAAGGAAACAATAGTATTATCGCTACTCTCTTCTCGGTTTGAAGATAAAACAAGAGAGGACGTTCGGTTACAGCAAATATGGGAACACGCTCTCGCTACGGCAATAATGGCAAAAAAAATCGCTCGAGATGTTAATTACCCTGTTATTGGTGAGGCATTTTCAGCCGGTTTGTTTCATGATATTGGGTATGCGGTCATCTTTCGGTTGTTTCAAAATGAGTTTGAACAATTATATCAGGTATCATTACAACAAAAAAGCGCCAGAGATTTTTCTAATTTAGAAGAATCTTTTTTTGGAAAAATTACTCATCAGATAGTCGGGGCGTATTTATTAGAAAAATGGAATTTGCCCGCGTCGGTTTGCGAAGCGGTAAAATTTCACCACGAGCCAGTACGGGCTGAACGGAATTTATTTTTAGCGTCCATCGTGCATTGTGCGGATATTGTTGTTCGCCGTGATGGTTCATCAGCATCTCCGTTCGATGAAAACATAATAGTCGTTGACTCGGCGGTTGATTTTTTAAAACAGCATTGTCAGGATTTTGAAGTACGATATTTTCATCAAACGTCAAAACCAAAAGTTATAAAGAGTGTTTTGTTAAAAAAACAGAAAATGGTTGTATGAAGAGAGAACATACAAACACATTACCATCCGGTTTGGAAGACGTTTCAATGTTACGTTCCGCACTGCCTCAATTGGAAGTTGCTATGGAACAACGTGAAACGTACATTAAAGCATTGGAGAAAACCATTGATGTGTTGAAAGATGAATTGCCGCAAAATACGCGCAGTACATTTCGGCAATCGTTTTATATCAACGATATGATGACGTTTCATCGCCGTTCCTGTTCACTTTCCGTTTCCAAATCGTATCAGGAACATTTTGAATTGTTGCGAACTTTTGTTAGTGAAATTTTTCCGGTTGTTGATATAAATATTTTTTCTTTTGACGGGCAGAATTTTAAAACACTTCTTTCCTCATACCATAACTTAACTCAGGAGTTTGAAAGATATCGGGAGAGTGGCGTGATACGATGGGTGGTGGATGAAAAATCGTTGATAGTCCTTTCCCCGGTTGAAAGCGTTGCTTTTGATAAAAGAAGTATGGTGATTCTTCCTCTCGTTATCGGACATATTGTAATCGGTTGTGTAATATTACTGGTCGAGAAAAAACCCGAAGATTTTTCAGTGCTGCACCGACGTATTTTATCAGTACTCGCATATCAATCCGCAATTGGATTATTTCATTTGCAAAAGCAACAGGAAAAAGTATTAGATACTGCCGAACTGAAAAACGTGGTTGCAGCGTCACTAAAAAAATTAAATTATCAGGAAGTAACGATTGAATGTTCAAACGAAGTTTACATTCACAATTTAAAAGTTGTTTCGGAAATTATCAATGCTCTTTTTGAAAAAATTCTTCAGCATCAAATATCTAAGGTTAAAATTTTTCAAACAGCATATTACGCTGTGGTTCAATTAGAGATTAACAGGTCGTTTAATTCTATCGAGCGATTAAAAGTTGTCCAAAAGTCAGTCAGGTCGTATTATGGGGACATAACACTTGGGCAACGGGAAAATGATTCCATTCTCACTTTATTTTTACCTTTGCGGAGCGAATATGTTCAGTAAAAGTAGTATATTGATTTGCGTTCTTTTGGTGATTGCGGATGGTTTTGGAAGAGATAAACGTACTGATTTTATACCTTCACATCCAGTTTCAAAGACAGACACTCATAAAATATCAGTCGTTGGCAAGGGAAATGTAAAACAGAAAAAAGTAGATGTCAACACAGTTCCGAGCAATGAATTAGCAGATGAGATACAAAGCGGAACAAAACAGAATGATAAGTTACGTGCAAAAAAATCTGTCAAACGTAACAATCGTAATACGAAACATTCTGACAAAGTAACTGAACGAAGACAAGCCAAGGAAAAGAATGAATCGGAAAAGATTAATGCAACGGTATCAGATTCATCTTTGACAAAGAGTCAATCAGAAAAAACAGATACCTTGACTCAATCACGGACAATAACCCCTGTAAAAGTACAGCCTACAATTATCGCCAGGGGAAAAAACGGTAACGAAGTATTGTTTCGGAGTATTAACGTAGTTGCGCTGATAATTGTTTTGGCGAGTGCTGCTGTAGTTTGGTTACAATTATCCGGATATTTTTCCAAACGAAAACCGAAGATTGCGGTTTCGACATTTATGACAGACATTGTTGACACAAAAGGAATTGACAACGAACTTCTTTCGTATCAACGACCAGCAAAGAAAGATATTTTTGCAACAATATCAAACCGCGAAGAAGACGATGAGCGCATTGTCGTAGAATCTGAAGATGAAATGATAGAGCGGGGTGGTCCGATAAATTATGAGACCGTGCAACTTGCAAGTAAGTTCGGACGAGGACATGGAGAAATTGACCTTTCGATGAAAATGATGACACATCGAAATTCTGCTGCTCAATCATCGCGTTATTCGTCACAAGCGGCATTAATTGAACAATACGAAAATGAAGAAACCGTGAAAAGGAAAAAAGATGCTGGAGTTTTAGCAAAAAAATTGGGAGTTGGTAAAGGCGAAGTTTTATTATCACGACATTTAGAAAAAATTGAACAACAAATACACACGAGAGGTTAATACATTATGCCAGTAGATGGAATGAGTTCTATATCCACTTTTATGCGTCCGATGATGTTAAAAATGCAAGTTGTTGCAAACAACCTTGCAAACATTAACTCATCAGGATTCAAAAAAGGTCAACTTTTTATTGAGGTACTTCAAAATCAGGATCCACAACTTAACGATGGTTCACAAGTCGGAGAGTTTTTTCCCGGAGTGAGAATTTCGGAAGCATCGGATTTTTCTCAAGGTGTTCTCGAACAAACCAATAACCCATTTGATTTTGCGATTGATGGTCCCGGTTTCTTTGCTGTCGAAACGGGTGAGGGTGTTCGTTTTACCCGTGCCGGCAATTTCAGCGTAGCACCCACCGGTGAACTTATCACAAAAAATGGTTATACCCTGCTGGGAGAAAATGATGGGGCAATCATTTTACCAAACGTTCAGAATCTTGCAAAGGAAGATGTTGCAGTATCGCCGCTGGGGGATGTCTTAGTGCAAGGAGTTCACATTGGAAAAATGAAATTGGTAACGTTTGAAAACGTGAATGACGAACTTGTGAAAATTGGGACTTCACTTTTTCATCAAAAAGAAGATTCTGAAGTTATTGCTGTTGATTCCGATAGAACATTCGTTCGACAAGGTTTTCTTGAGGGTTCGAATGTAGATGGAATTGATGAAATGATACAAATGATTGAACTGACAAGACAGTTCGAATCGGGGCAACGGATTATCCAATCAACAGACGAATCAGTCAATCGTTCATTAGAAATTGGTAGATTTTAATTTTATTTTTTTTAACATTTTTTATCTGGAGAAATCACTATGAATAGAGCATTACGCGCCGCAACAACAGGTTTAGCCGCGCAACAAATGAATATCGAAATCATTGCAAATAATTTATCCAACGTCAATACGACCGGTTTCAAAAAAACTCGCCCTGAATTTCAGGATTTGATGTATCAAACTTTGCAAATCGCTGGCTCTTCACCTGCGGGACAAACAGTTCAGCAACCTGTTGAAGTACAGGTTGGAAATGGGGTAATTCCCGTTGGAACGGTTCGTTCATTTTTACAGGGCGATGTTCAAACAACAAATAATCCGCTTGATATCGCCATAGCCGGTGAAGGATTTTTTCAAATTCGACGACCCGACGGAACGATTGCATATTCCCGTGATGGTCAATTTAAATTGACCAATGATGGAACATTAGTAACATCTCAAGGTTATGTTCTCGAACCGGGAATTACAATCCCTCAAAACACGGAAAGCATCCAGATTGCACGTGATGGAAAAGTAAATACTCTCCTTCAAGGCGAAATTAATCCCGAACTCGCAGGGGAGGTTGAACTTGCACGGTTTGTGAATCCAGCAGGACTTCGGTCAATTGGGAATAACCTGTATGTTGAAACGGTGGCATCAGGACCTCCAACGCTTGGAAAGCCAGGTGACCAAGGATTCGGCGTAGCAATGCAAAACCAGATAGAAGCATCGAATGTTGATGTTGTTGAAGAAATGGTTGCGATGATTGTCGCTCAACGTGCGTACGAAATTAACACAAAAGTCATCAAAACTGTTGAGGAGATGGTAACGATGGCAAATAATTTGAAACGTTCATAATTTTTTATGCTCGCGATTTTATTCGTTTGGTTTAGTTTTACTGGAACCGTTGTAATTCATTCTTCTGAATTACAACGTGTCTTGGAGAGTTTTGTTTCGCAACAAATTTCTCTTCCAAAAGATGACTATACCATTGAGTATCGCAACGTTCCAAATGAAGTAAAAATTGAGAATGTTAACTATGAAATCCGTGTTGTTCCGGACCGTAACTTTAATCTTCGCGGTAATGTAACATTACCTGTGGAAATTTTGTCGGGAGGGAAAGTTGAAAAACGCCTTCTTCTTTCGTTAAAAATTCGCACGTTCGAAAACGTATGTTTTCCGACTCAGCAATTGAACAAACAGGATGTTATTAAAGACGAAGATATCGTTATTAAAAGAATAGAAACAACCTCGCTCACAAATCCATTCATTTCTGAAAAGTTTGAATGCGTTGGGAAAAGAACAAAAAAAACTTTGATGCCCGGAAAACCGCTCTTACGGTCGTTCATTGAAGATTTACCAGTGGTAGCACGAGGGAGAGCAGTGAAAGTATTTGTTCAAAAGAATAATGTTTCAGTTACCATGAACGGTGAGGCGCAGCAGGATGGAAATGAAGGGGAAATAATTTCTGTACGGTTGACAGGCTCAAAAGATATCGTGAAAGCAAAAGTGTTAGATACCCAACAAGTTCTCCTTATTCAATAGGAAAGGATATTCCTATGCAAAAAAATATGTTGAAAATCTTAATATTCATTTTCGTTTATTCCGGTGTTTTGTTTGGTCAGGATATGCGAAGCAATGTTGCTCGCTCTCTTTTTAGTGACCACAAAGCATACAAAGTCGGTGATGCCATAACCGTTATCGTTTTGGAAGTAAGTAGCGCTATCACGAATGCCTCGACTTCAACCGAGCGTGCAAGCGATGTTTCACTTGATGCAAGTGGTCAATCAACAGGTTTAGGAAATATCCCCCAAATCGGAACGAACTTTGGCTTAGGAACAGGCAATACATTTTCCGGAGGCGGTTCTGTTCAAAACAGAGGAGACGTTCGAGCAACAATTAGTGCGACAGTTGACTCTGTTCTTCAGAATGGAAATTTACATATCTATGGAACAAAGTCAATTTCCATCCGCAATGAAGACCAAACGATAGAACTTTCCGGTATTGTTCGCCCTTCGGATATTCGTGCTGATAATAGTGTCCTCTCCATCAATGTTTCCGAGGCAGTCATCATTTTTTCCGGAAGCGGAATGGTTGACCGAGCGCGAGAACCCGGGTGGCTTACTAAAATATTTCATTGGATTTTCTGATTTCGTATGAAAAAAATCTATAGCACTCTATTTCTTGTTTGCTTTCTTTTTGAAACGCTTTTTGCAGTTCGCATAAAAGATATTGCTTACGTGCAAGGCGTAAAAGGAAGCCAACTTATCGGTTACGGTATAGTAACCGGCCTCAATGGAACTGGCGATACCCAGCGTTCAACATTCACTTTACAATCTATATCGAGTATGTTGAAACGTTTCGGTGTTACTGTTCCTCAGGATGCTTTACGTTTACGAAATGTTGCCGCAGTTATGGTTACTGCTACTGTTCCTCCGTTTAGCAAAGTTGGTGGAACGGTAGATGTTGTCGTTTCTTCAATGGGTGATGCCACAAGTATTCAGGGTGGAACGCTGCTTCTTACTCCATTATCCGCAATTGACGGAATTGTTTATGCAACAACTCAAGGTCCGGTATCTGTCGGTGGTTTTGGCGCATCTTCTGGTGGAGCAGAATTCCGACGTGGGCACACTGCTTCGGGGAGAATTCCTTCCGGTGCAATTATTGAACAAGCAATTCCCACCACCTTTCACACAGCTGATTGGAAAGTGGACATTGTGTTATTTCAGCCTGATTTCACCACCGTGCAAAGAATTGTTGACACCGTAAATTTGAAATTTGGAGGGGATATTGCAGAACCCCGTGATGCCTCATCGATTATACTTAATGTTCCTCAGGATTTTCAGGGAGAGGGAAAGATTGTTCAATT
>JAGXRH010000172.1 GCA_018335975.1 Ignavibacteriales bacterium | reverse complement strand
AAAACTCTCTGAAAGTCTCTACACTATTTTACAAGTTTTGAGCATAAACATTTTCAGCAAAGTCTATATAAATCAACTACTTAACAAAAATGATTCCACAAACGTTATTGGCTACCCCACGAACCAGCTGATTTTATTCGACTTTTTAACGGGACAGTAGTGATATCGTGTCAAAAATCAGAAAAAAAATTGAAAGGTTAGAGATGCCCGGGAGAAATTCTAAATCCGAATTCCCCAACGTCCGGTATTAGGTTTTCTTCATACTTCTTACTTCTCATCCATCCCAATCACTCCCATCATTCTTCCTGAAAATTTTCCATCGCGGCGATATGAATGAAATACATCAGACTGATGAATAGTGCAAAACGGCGCAACCTCGATGTTTGATTCCTGAACGCGAAAGGAAAGTAGAACATCCCTCACAAACGACTTCATATCGAGAAGAAATTTGTTTTCGTTTTTTTGTTGGAAATATTTTCCCGGAAATTGTTTTGCAACTTCTTCACCGACTTCATAACAACATTTGTCAGCCGCAGGACCTACATAACAAATTAGGTTTTCCCCTTGTGTTAAAAATTCTTTCTCCAGTGCCGTGAGCGTGTTTTGTACGATTCCGTTTGCACACCCGCGCCAACCGGAGTGAACAGCCGCAACGACATTCTGCTTTTTATCGAAAAGGAATATCGGCATACAATCAGCAATGGTAACACAAAGAGAGAGGTTGCGTACGTTGGTAATCAGCGCGTCGGTCTCTTCGTACATTCCCGGCGCGGTGATAATACGAACATTGTTACTATGAATTTGTTTTTGATACGCGATTTGTGAAGGAGGAATATTGAACGCTCCGAAAAAGAGTTCGCGGTTTTTCCGAACGTTATTTTCATCATCACCAACGGAAAAACTCAAATTCATTCCATACGGTTCAACGCTAACTCCGCCAAGACGAGTTGAAAGTCTGAAGCGGAGATGTTTGAATTGAGAGAAAAGAGAAGAAGTGAGAGTCAATGTAAAATACGAACGAGAAACTATTTGATTAAAACCATTTTTTTTCTGGCAATGAATTTCCCGGATTGCATCGTATAGAAATATAAACCTGACGATAAGTGAGACAGATTGACTGTTGCTGTATGCTTTCCTGCTGAATAGAAATTCTTTGTGACTGTTGCAACTTCTTTTCCAAGAATATCAAACAAGACAATTGTTACAACGCCGCTTGTCGGTATTGCGAACTCTATTTTAGTCGTTGGATTAAACGGGTTGGGATAATTTTGTTCCAACGAATATTCGGTGGGAATTTCTAAAGGAGGGTTTCCAGTGCCTGATATAATGTTGTATTTCAATTTGAGCGAAGGGTCACCGAAAACATTGTATAAACGTATAGTTTCATTCCCGAACCAAGTAAGTGAATAAAAAGTCGAGTCGAAAACTTCACCTAACGATAAACGATAATTGGAATAAAGGTATTTTGAAAATCTTTGATATATGAAATTCGATGTAAAGGAATAGGCTTTACCCACTGCAGAAAATCCTCCAATCGAACCGAAAGGGCTCAGAACCAATTTATCGCTGATAGAACCAACGGTAGAGTCTGAAAAATATTGGGCATATAAACCCATCGTAATAAAATATTTATTCCCGTTTTGAATTGAGCCTACATCATTAATATCGAATAAACTATCAAAAGTAAATTGTTGGTAATTTGAATGTCCTGAAAAAAATATCATCGAAGTTCCATTGGAATTAACATAACTCAATATAGAGTCTGTATTGCCGTAATATTCAGAAGTATCCGATTCAAAAATAAATTTTTTTATAATACTTGTTGGAAGTTGTTGGGATAATTCAAATGCAAGTTGTTCCCAGTAATTTCCATCGGGATATTCACTTTGGGCAAGTAAGAGAACATTATTATTCCATTGGTATATTGCTGTGTCGCTTTCATAGTTAATAACCTTCTGAAAATAATTGTTAAGTTCAATCGTATCTCTTGCGGCAACTCTTCCAACGTAAAAATCTATCCTTAGCGAATCAACATCATATAAATTTTGAGAGTAGTAATAGTCCGTGCGTGTTGTATCAGTCAATGGATAACCGGGAATACTGGGAAACTTATCGTTCGGAACTTTCGACAAATCTCCAGCGAGGAGAAAATATTTTGGTTGAGGGGTTTGCCAGAAAGTTCCGGCATAACTGATAAAGTCGCGAATGTTCTCCTGCTTTGTCCCGTAGGAATAAAACTCTTGGAAAATTTGTTGCGTATCGGTAATCAGAACGGTGAAATTGCGAATGGTTTCTTTGTGGGTTTTAAATTGTTCACAGGTTTGAACTAACTGCGGGACAGTGATAATGATGTAATCGTATTGATTCGTCGTATCACGTAAAGAGATGGGTTGAGAATAAGTAGTCGTACAAAAAAGGACTACCGATATGATGAAGTGTTTCACAGTATTACCTCGAGTATATATAGTGAATGATATATTGTTACAAAAAAAGGTAAACCTACTTTACAATAAACACTCTCCTTTCCACAAATACAACCCCGTTCGTTCGTCATATTCGCGCACACGTTGCTCACCTTCAAACTCATCAATGAACACTTCACACGCAAAAAGAATTGTGTCGGGAAGTAAATGACCGGAGAACGTTTTGCCTTCAATATCAGAAAGTACGAGATGAACGTGGACAAATGGTTTAGCATCGCGAAGGGAAACATTGCCGAAGCAGGAAAGGATTTCCATCGGCGAGGGAAACTCAAGCGGGAGGTATTTTTTTTCGGATTGAGAGTAGAATGCGACTTTTGCAAACGTGGTTGCGCCCAAAGCAGTTATGCGACCAAGAGAAATGTTTTCCTCCTGAACAATTTGCGTTAAACCGTTGTACAAATCTGCCCCAAACGGAAGTTGCCCCATTACTGTACGCTTAATATGGTAAGAACTGCGTACCATTTTTTAACTGCCTTTGAAAAAAATTATTGCGAAGGAATCCGCCAACCCGCATCTTCTTCATACACTACCTTTATTCGTTTCTTCACCGGCTCTTTGGTATCAGGAAGTGTTAGCAGACAATCAACAGCGCCTTCATCTCCGCGTTGGTCTGAATCTACAAACTCGAATCGCGCACGGTTTTCCGTTATCTTATTAATAACGGTGCTTAACGCCGAGGTATAATCTGATTGTTGCTTCAAATCTTTTTGAAGATCTGTGGTGAGAAGTTTTACCGCCTCTTCATCTTTGTTCTGCCCCGCTAATGCAAAAAATTTTATGACGACATCTTCAGCCGCAGGACCGCTCTCGCAAGAAGGGAAGAGTAAAAGTCCGCTGATTGTTATGAGTACAGCAAACAGTGTGCGTGTGGTAGTCTGGTAAAAGGCTTTTTGTTTTTTGATAAATGTTACAGTATTCACGTGTTTCCTCTTTCGAATGTGGATAATATGCGGGTCAAAAATAGTAAAAAAGAAGTTCCTTCGCAACGGTTTGAAAAAATTATCTTTTTTTTGTTAACGCCCAATAGAAATGTCAGTGTTTTCAGAACTTGGTAACCGAATATTCTTGAAGGATTACCACAATGACACTGACCATGACTCCCAAAGAACTTGACCGTATAAAAATCATCAGCCGCATTACCGCCGGCACATTAACCATCGCCGAAGGAGCAACCAGTCTCTCGCTCAGCGAACGTCAACTGTATCGGATTCTCCACGGCTATCGCATAGGTGGAGATGCTGCGCTGTTGCATAAACTGCGCGGACGACCATCCAATCGGGGATTCGGCACTGCACGGTTCACAGAAATTATCCATCTCTATCGCACGCACTACGATGATTATGGACCAACCTTATTCTCGGAGATGGTTGCACAATATCATAACATCGAAATTTCTGTTTCGACCACAACACGATATTTACGTCGAGCTGGTATCACCACTGCCGAACGAAGAAAACGTCCGCATCGAAAAAAGCGGGAACGTCGCAGTGCCATTGGCGCTCTCGTGCAATTTGACGGCAGCGATCACGATTGGTTTGTCCGAAGGACTCCTTTGGAGAAGGACGCGGCGAGCGGTGCACGTTGTTATGTGCCATTGATGATGCGTCGGGACGCGTGTTCTTACGCTTCGCTCGTTCAGAAAATGTGCATGAGGTGTTTGTCTGTTGGCGCATGTATATCGAACGCTACGGTATTCCGGCAGCGATTTACACCGACTTTGGTTCCGTCTATCAAACAAGCGATAAAAAGCAAACACAATACAAGCGTGCGATGGCGGCATTACGGGTCGAATGTATCTTTGCGCATTCTCCCGAAGCCAAGGGACGCGTCGAACGTTCGCACCGCACACAACAAGACCGTCTCATCAAAGCGTTACGCCGCGAAGGAATTTCCACGATCGACGAGGCAAATCGCTTTTTAGAACTAGCCTATCTGAACGACTTTAACGCAAAGTTTGCTACAACCGATGGACTTCCCGATGTGCACCGGGCAGCAACCGGCTACAATCTTGATAATATTTTTTGCCGGGAAGAAACACGCCACGTCTATAACGATTGGACCATTACGCTCAACGCGCACTATCTGCAACTTCAACGCTCCGATGCGCCACTTCCACCGCCGCGAGCAAAAGTCATTGTGCGACGATGGCTCGATAATTCCCTGCATATTTTCTGGAACAACAATGAACTTGCGTTCACGACACTGAAAGAAAAGCCAACGCCGTTTCCACGGCTGACTTGCCACCCCCCGTCAAGTCACCCGTGGAAACGTAAATGGGCTATCGGAAAAGCAAAATCCGCGCAACCATGGAAATCTGCTTCTCCACCAAAATTTGTATCTTCACCCTGACATTTCTATTGCAATGAATCTACTGACATTTCTATTGGTGTTCTACAAAATTATCTTTTTTTCCTATATGCCTGTTTTTTTACCCCACGAAGATTGCATGGAATGGAACCGACCAGCGGAATGTATCTCTGCAAAGACAAAATTTTCGGTTAAAGAAGACAATACAACAACTAAATAAACCCGTTCATTGAAGCATTACCAGAGTCTTCGAAACCGAACTTCAGGACAATATCTTTCTATTTCAATAATGAGAACAAGGGAAGATGAAAATTTCAAGGTTGACAAATTTCTCTTTCGATTATAATGAGACTCTTTTCTCCTATTCTGTGTAAATGAATAAAAAATTCCTATTTTCCGCTACAATAATTTTCTCTCCCGCTTTTTTGCCCTTTGGCATACAAGTTGTATTGGTTAAACACAACAAGCATTTTTTTTTTGAAAGGTAAACTTTATGAAACTCATTACATCGCTCCTTACGCTCATTCTTCTTCTTCCATTGTTTGCTTATGCGCAAAATTATGCCGGTTCACAATACTGCCAAACTTGCCATAGCAATTCCGCTATTGGTGGAACTCAATACACCATCTGGGAAAAATCGCTTCACTCGAAAATTCATCTTGTGGCAACGGATTCTTCAATTCGTCCCTTGAATTCATTTGTTAGCGGAGAACAGATTAGTATGGGCTCGAGTTACAATAATGCAAAAGTAATTTTGAGCAAAAACGGAACCGATTTCTTTGCACAAATTGGCGTGGGTGGAACAACTTATAAAATTACATACACCTACGGCTACGGATGGAAGCAACGGTATCTCGTGAAAATTGATACGAGTTATTATATGCTCCCCATTCAATACAATTTGGTCAAGTACCTTGATAACTCCAGTGGTTCGTGGGCATCGTACAATACTGGTAATTGGTTCAATAGCGATGGAACGCCGAAACCCATCAACAATACCTTCCGCTCAAAATCGTGGGATAAAAATTGTATGGGATGTCACGTAACCGGCTACACGGTGGAAAAAGTTGTACAAAACAACGATACCTCGTGGGTGGGAAAGTGGGCAAACAACAGCAGTGGCCTCAATATGACCGTGGGGTGCGAAGCGTGTCACGGACCGAGCCAATCACATTCGGGTGGACCTTCCGGAACGGTGAATCCAAACAACCTCCCCACCAAAGAAATGAAACTTGAAGTGTGCGGACAATGTCATAATCGTTCTTCATCGTGGCGCGGCGCAGGACTTGTAGGAACGCACGAATATCCAAAAGATGAAATCAATAATCGCTACTTCAAACCGGGCGATACACTCGCACACTTTTTGAATTTAGCCACGCCGGGAAATCAAACAGGAGGACCGGGAACGTGGCCGGATTTAAAATCTGCCCGCCAGCATCATCAACAGTATCAGGAAATGCTTGGCTCGAAACACTACGATAATGCCTTTGTAGAAATTACCTGTTTCACCTGTCACGTTTCTCACAAAGAAACACCGAATAAACATCAAATCGTAGATACAATGAGGGTGAGTTCTGACGTGTTTGCGGTAAAGAATGAAGACAATACGCTTTGTCTTTCTTGCCACGCTACCCATGGACCGTTTGCAACAATTCCAAAAGCATGGGTAAAAAATCCAACGGTATATCACGATTCGATTGGAGCAGTTGTTAATCAACATTCGAAACACAATTTGTACGACCCGCTCAATACAATGACGAGCGGCGGGCTTGGCAGATGTTCGAATTGTCATATGACCAGAACCGCAACAACAGCGCGTTCCTACGATATTGCAACCCACACGTTTTCACTTGTATCGCCGTACAACACCATCCAATATGCCGGAGTAACAACACCGACACAAGGAATGTTGAACACCTGTGCTTCTGCGTGCCATCGCAATCCTTCAGGTTCAACGGCGGCGGCTCCTTCGTTCGGCATTTACGACTCGACATTGACAAAATGGAACGAAGCCTCCGACCTCGCTCTCGCTGATACGTTATGGCGTTACTATCAAACGTGGGTGAGCGTAAAAGAAATTACACACGCGGTTCCCGTATCATTTTCGCTTTCACAAAACTATCCCAACCCGTTCAATCCTTCGACGAGAATAACGATTGAAATTCCCAAACAAAGCAGTGCGCGTCTGGTTATTTACAACGTGAACGGAGAAAAAATTGCAACGGTGATGGATGATGTGTATAACAAAGGAAGATACGAAGTTACGTGGAGTGGGAAAGACGATTTCGGGTTCCCTGTTTCCAGCGGAATTTATTTCTACAAACTTGAAGCGGGAACATTTACGATGGCAAAGAAAATGCTTCTTTTAAAGTAAAGTTAGGTTAAGAACTATGGCGGGCAATGAAAAAATTATTTTGTTGCCCGTTCTTTTTTTTGTCAGAAATTTTCTACTTTGAACACCGATTTTTTTACACAATGAAATTGAATCCTCTTTTTCAACTTTTCCTGCTCGTAATTTCTATTCTTACGTGCGCACCATCATTGTTTTCACAATCAGTGAACGGACGGCTTACTACATCAGTATATGCATGGGAAAAATTTGACACAGTCGGAACATCAGAAAAACTCATCCGCGGTTTTCAAACTCTGCAACTCGAGGCAACACACAATAAATTTTCTTTCCATTCCTCCCTTGTCGGGGCAACCACAATTGGAGAAACATTCGGCGATGATGGAAACGTTCGTATCAATAATATTTTTCTTCGATGGAAAGCAACGGATAATTTTTTGAACGTCAACGTTGGACGTATTCCTGTGTTTGCCGGCGTTGGTGTTGGTACTGTTGATGGCGCGTTATTCAAAATAAATTTCAACTCCACCTTTGCAACTGTTTACGGCGGAAGAAATGTTATTCCCTCCCTTCCGACTCCTTCGTTTCAAGAACTCGATGAAAACTTTTTTCTCGGAGGGCATATCGTAAACACTACAGTGGAAGGAATGCGTGTCGGGGTCAGTTATACGAACCGTACGTGGGAACGAAAACAGTATTTCGCCATTCGCACTGATTCCTTGTTCAATCCGACTTCAGTATTGATTGAACCCGGATTTCGATACCAACAACTTCTCGGCGCGGATGTTCGATATGATTGCTCATCGTCATACACAGTTTCTGCACGGTATGATTACGATATGAACACGAAAAAAAATGTGCGCTTGCGTTTTGGTGGAAGGGCAGCGGTAATGGAAAAACTTTCAATCACCGCGGATATTCTTCGCCGCGAGCCGCGTATTCCGTTTCAATCATTTTTCTCGATGTTCCCCACCAACCCGATTACGGAATATGAAGGAGGAGTGGAATATGAAGTAACACCGAAACTTTTTACCTACGGACGATACGCATTTGTGAAATATGTTGATGAAAACAGCAGCAGAATAAGTTTTGGCGCAACTTCATCGTATATCTCCATCAATGTTGCACTGACGGATGGATACGCAGGAGAACTTTCTTCACTTTCCGCGCAGGGAATGTATCCACTGCTTGAACGAACTGTAATTCCCACCATTGGATTTTCGTACGCCTCATACCGGCTTGATGAAGATGCCGCTCTCGAAACTGTTTTTGCAAGTTCGTTGGGAACGATAGTACGCTTCAGTTCCGCATTTTCCGTAGATGCGCAATTGCAACTACTTCAAAATAAAGTTGCGGAAAATGATGTACGTCTATTTGCGAAGGTTAGTTATTGGTTTCATCATAGTCATTTTCACTCGGAAGAGAAGGAAACAAACGAATGATACGCCGCTATATTTATTTTTCTGTCGTTCTTGTTGCAGTTTTCCTGATTTCCATTTTTGCAAGACAACCATTTGCGAAAGCGGATGGAGAACCGGAAAACGCGCAATACCTGAAATTCTCCCATTCCCTTCATATAAAAGAACAAGGCATTGGTTGTGAGGATTGTCATACGTTGGTCAAGGCAAGTAAATTCTCAAGCGATAACCTGATGGTGAATCATGAAAGTTGCCAGAGTTGCCACGAAGAACAAATTTCCAGCGATTGTGCATTCTGCCACACAAACCCTGATGATATTTCCCCGATTCCGCCGAAGGAACGGGAACTTGTATTTTCGCACGAACTGCACACGACCAAGTTTTCGGTAGAATGTACAACATGCCACTCCGGTACTGAAAACGTCCAATACGTCTCGAACAAAAATATGCCGGTAATGACGACGTGCATCAATTGTCACACGGAAAAATCCGCTTCGAAACAGTGCGAATCGTGCCATACGAATTTTACGGATTTACTTCCGAAAAATCACCTCGTTGCAAATTTCAAAAAAGAACATTCTTCATTTGCTCGCGTGGGAATGACGGACGTTACTTGCGCAACGTGCCATACCGAAAGTTTTTGTCAGGATTGCCATACAGGAACCGAACTGAATAATTTCGGTATCGGAAAAGATTTAATGACGGAACCATCGGGGCGAAGTTCGACAAAACATTCCTCGAAACAAATGCGGTTGCAGCAAATACACGAACTCAATTACCGGTTCACGCACGGTATTGATGCAAGAGGAAAATCCAATGATTGTGCTTCGTGTCATGATAACAAATCATTCTGCGCCGATTGTCACGAAGCAGGAGGAAATATCACGCAACAAAAATTCAAACCACATTCACACTCAGTTGCGGGATTTGTTTTTCCCCGTGGTCTCAGCGCCAACGGAGGAAGACATGCTGAACTTGCACGCCGCGATATTGAAAGTTGTATGAGTTGCCACGATGTTGAAGGCAAAGACCCTATTTGCGCAATGTGTCATTTCTAACCGGAGAAACCAATGACGAAGAGATTTTTTACGCTTACAGTTTTACTTGTCGTTCCCTTACTGTTTCAGAGTTGTACAAAATTGAACAAAGATTTACCAACCCCCGTTTCTTCTGAAACAAAAATACACGAGAAAGGTTGGATTGATACGGCGAGCACAAAGTTTCATGGTAAATATTTGCTCATCAACAATTTGAATTCTGCATCGTGCAAACAATGTCATTCGTCTGGGTTTACCGGCGGCACAAGCAACGTTTCATGTTTTACGTGCCACAATTCCTTTCCGCATCCGGCGGAATGGGATTCGACATTTACAGGATTTCGAACTGATATAAAATTTCACGGAACGTTTTTACGAATGAACAACTGGCAATTCGATTCGTGCAAAACTTGCCACGGGACTTCATTCGCCGGGGGAAACCGTGTTGAGGTAAGTTGTATGAGTTCAGGTTGTCATCAAGATGATATGGGAATGCAGAAACCGCCGACAGCATGCAACACGTGTCACGGAAATTTTCGTGGAATGGAAAATGATACTTTCTCGTGGGCTCCTCCGCGAACAATTTTGGGCGATACATCAGGAACAACAATTGGTGTGGGAGCGCACCAGCCGCATTTAACGTTTGGTACGTTTTCAAACAAAATACCATGCGCAACATGTCATAATGTTCCAGCAATATATTCTGATGCGGGACATTTGGGAAGTGATAATCGTGCGGAAATTACGTTTGTTGATTCTCTTGCCTTTATTGTTACGAATGAATCAACAACTACAGATTACGACAACAGTTTATCTCTGTTTTCTCCCTTGCCGGTTTATAATAATTTAACCTCGAGTTGTTCATCTACGTATTGTCATGGAAATTTCAAAAACGGAAATCCTGCGTTCGCTCCCGTGTGGAATGATACGACGGGAGCTCAAACCGTTTGTGGAACGTGTCACGGCGATACGACGAGATCTACGCTTGCAGATAGGGCATTGCCGAAAGGAACATCGCAAGGTGGGACACATCCTTCTGCAAATTCATGCTTTGCCTGTCACGGCGAAGTCGTTGATGCCAATTTGAATTTTGTAAACAAAACCAAACATATCAACGGTAAATTGAATGTGTTCAATCAAGAACGCGACTTTTAATTTATCTCCTCCTTTTTTCCTCATCAATACGACTCGTCGCTGTTTTTTAAATTGAAGCGAAAATAATTTCTTCGTTTACAAAAGGAAAAGTATATTCCCCGCGTCTTTCAAGCGAAAAATTATGCTCAATTATATTTGGATTTCCCTCCTTGCTATCGGTATTATCGTTGCCGTTTCCAAAGATGTTTCCGATTTATCTTCGGATAAGTTTAGAAATGGTAAAGAATTGAATGTCGTTTTCAAGATGGACTCCACTTCCAGGGTGGAATCCATCTTTATTGCGCAGGAACAATTCAATCAATTCTACAACACAAGCGAAACAAACGACATTCAAACAAAAGCGGAATTACGTTTTCTCGATTCCACCAGCGGAACGATTTCACTTTTGTTAAATGAAACGTCTCCAATTATTTGGAAACAACTTTCCAAAGCGCAGAAAAAAGAAAATCACTTGTCGGGAAAAATTGCGCTTTCGGGAACACGAGCAAAGATAATTTTCGACGAAGTAAAATTTACTACAATCAACAGCGTAACCAACGATGGATTTTTTTCTTCCGCAAAGACTGCTGTAACGCTTGCCATCGGCTTAATCGGCATAATGGCACTCTGGCTCGGCATAATGAAAATTGCCGAAGAAAGCGGATTGATTGCACGGCTTGCATTGTTTTTCAAACCGATTATGACGCGGATTTTTCCCGATGTTCCTGCTGACCATCCTGCGATGGGGGCGATGATGATGAACATCTCCGCGAATATGCTGGGACTTTCCAACGCCGCAACGCCATTTGGTTTGAAAGCAATGGAACATCTCAATTCGCTGAATAAAAAAATGGGAACGGCAACCGATGCAATGTGCACGTTTCTCGTCATTAATACGAGCAATGTGCAACTGATTCCCGCAACCGTGATTGCCATTCGCGCATCGCTCGGTTCAAGCAGCCCGACAGAAATACTCGGCGCATCCATTGTTGCAACAACGGTGAATACGATTGTGGGAGTAGCCGTGGTGAAATTATTGGCGAAGTTGCCGAAGTATAAGAGCGAATCAGCATAACAATGGAAATCAAAAATCAAGTAGCAAAAAATTAAAAACAGAAATGAAAAGTCAAAAATATCAACGAAGACCAAACAAAGTAAATATTGAATTTTTGATATACATTATTGCTTGTTGATTTTTCATTTTTAATTTTCAAAACAATGCTTATCAATTTAATCGAAGTACTCTCCGTTCTCGCCATTCCTTTCCTCATACTTTTCATCGTTGCATACGGTGCAATAAAAAAAGTAAAAGTGTATGAACTCTTTGTTGAGGGAGCGAAAGAAGGATTCAATGTTGGTGTGCGGATAATTCCCTTTCTTGTTGCAATGCTTGTTGCAATTGGCGTATTTCGTTCAAGCGGCGCGATGGATTTTCTCGCCACACTCCTCGCTCCTCTCACGAATTTGATTGGCATGCCTGCGGAAGCATTACCTGTTGCGATTATGCGCCCACTTTCGGGAAGCGGCACACTTGGTTTAATTTCTGAAGTAATGAAAACGCACGGACCCGATTCATTGATTGGCAGAATGGTTTCCGTCATTATGGGAAGCGGCGAAACTACGTTTTATGTGCTCGCGGTGTATTTTGGCTCGGTAAGTATTTCCAAAACACGCCACGCGGTTCCCGCAGGAATTATTGCTGACATTGTTGGAATACTAATGAGCGTGTGGATAGTGAATTGGATGTTTGGATAAGCGTAATTGAGTGCTTGAGAATATGAGAATTGGAGCGAATGAATTTTCTTTCTAAATTTACCCAGCAAAAATAGAAATAATGTAAAGTGAAACTTCATCTCAAAGGAAAAAATTATATGACAAACCCAGAAATCGAATTCATATTTTCTTAAGGAACGTTCGTAATGATTGCTCTTATAGGCAGCGTTATCATCCTTCGTTCATGCAACGAGAAAAAAACATAACAACATTTTTACAACAAGTTTAACAAACAAATTGTCTAACGAGTTAACGAACTAACAATTTTTATGTTACAAACTAAAACATTTATACGCCTTTGGCGTAATATTTTACAATGTAGTCTACGACTATCGTAGATAGTTTTTCGCTACGTTGGAGAACTATTATATTGACCGCGAAAATCTTGAACAAATAATGAAACTTACGAACCAAGCGCTTGAAAAATTAGCCGATGTATGCATCCGACTTGGAGAAGCATCACTCATTGGAAATGTTGCTGGTTTATTTCTCGGAGGAATCCCTCGCGGAGTTGCCTTTACAGGCGGTCTCATTGGGATAGCGTTAATATTATCCGGAATTTACATTCACAATTTAGTAAGCAAGAAAGATTAGATATATGGAATACTACTACTCAATATTAGGAATATTATTACTGTTTGCATTGGTATCTATATTGATTGCCAGAAAATCAGTTAAAGAAAAAAAAGCATAAGAACATTTTTAAAACAAGTTTAACCAACTAACTAACTAACGAGTTAACAAATTTACCAGCCGTGGCGGGCTAACAATTTTTATGTAACACACTAAAACAAAAATTTTATAACGTAGTTTTTTGCTGCGTTCTAACCTGAAAACTGC
>JAGXRH010000171.1 GCA_018335975.1 Ignavibacteriales bacterium | reverse complement strand
ACTCCCCCGCCTTGCATTCTGCGCATCACAAAAAGCCAGACGGCAAAAATAAATACCCACGGAAGAACGGAGTACAAAGAGTTTAACCACGTACTATCCTCGCGAATTATATTGTATTTAAATCCGGCAGTATTCCATTGCTGAATGACGGCGCTATCTACATACGGAAGAACGACCACAATGCGGGTGTATGCAGTTGATGAACCGGAGGAAGACCGTTTTTCGATAGGTTGATTTAAAGTTCCTATGAAAACGAAATTGCTGAAATCGGATTTTTTAATCACTGCCTCTTTGATGTTTTTCTGTTCAATCTGCTGAAGATATTCAGGAAAAGAAACTTCGATATCGCCCGCTTCACCAGACCGAAAAAGTGTGATGAGAAGAAAAACTACAACGATAATTGATGTGAGGGTAAAAATATTCCGCAAGCCTGTTGACCAATTAAACTCGTTATCTCCCATAGGTTTTTGCGGGCGATTTTTCGATGGTTTTAACATCTTCTGTTTTCGCGGAGGTGGATTTTTACGTTCGGGTTGTTTACCGTTTCTGTTTTTATTTTCCATAAATGATATGCTTCAATCTTAATAAACTTATTTTGTTAATCGGTAAATGCCGCGTAAGTTCCTGTATTTTTGGCTATGGTCAAGTCCGTAGCCAATAACAAATTCATCAGGAATCTCAAAGCCAACATACTCGATGTTTTGGTTTTGCTGTGATTTTTTTTTATGAAGTAACGTAACAACTTTTACCGATGCAGGGTTACGAGGGAAAACGAGTTTCTTTATGAATTCAATAGATAAGCCCGTATCAACAATATCTTCCACTATTAAAATATCTCTCCCCCCAATGTGAACGTCGAAATCTTTCAACAGTTTTACGCTGCCGGAACTGAATTTTTCATCTCCGTAACTCGAGAGTTTTAAGAAATCAACTTCCAGATCAACGGTAACTTCGCGCACTAAATCAGACAGGAAAATTACGGCGCCATTTAATACTCCTACAAATATCGGTGTTTTACCGAGATAATCTGTTGAAATCGTTCTCGCGATTTCTTTAATCCTCCGGAGAATTTCCGCTTCGGAAAACATCAGAGAAAATACTTCTCCATTAATTGAAATTGTGTTCATTCAGTTTATTTCCAAGCTCTTATACTCCAACTTTACAATCTGTTTCGTTTGGGGAGTAATTTTATATCGGTCATCTAATCTTTTTCCGCATACCCAAACAATCTCATCACCAGACGTAAACAAAGGGATAGATTTTTTTTCGTAGAGCGGAACTTTCATATCAATAAAGAAATTGCTCAACTTTTTCTTGCCCGCGAATCCTAATGGAAAAAAAGTATCCCCGGCATTCCACGAGCGGAGAACCAATTCGTCGTGTAATCGCCCCGCATCAATGTATTCAACGTGAGGTGGCTTCTCGGTAAATTGTTCGGACGACGCAACGCGAGTACACTGAAATACATTCTTCCCGACGAAATATTGCTTTTCCAACTCGACAGGGATTATGAACTCATTCTGAAATTTTTTGGTTGTAAACACAAGTAAATTTCTGTCTTTAAAAATGGAAATGCCATCCATTAAGTGAAGAAAACTCCCTGTCTCGCTGGTTAACAAAGAACGAAGTGCCTTTACGTGAGAAGATGAAGTTTCACCGTGTGAGAATTCTTCAAGAAAAGAATGGAAAAAATAATCTTGAAGAGAAGGATGATAATCCAACAGCGAAGGAACAGAAATTTTCGACTCGGTTTGATTGCGAAATTTCACAAGACGTAGTTTCATCTCTTCGTACGCACCGCGTAAAAAATTCTCTAACTCTGAAAATCGTTGCGACGCATGAAAAAGCGTCTCTGTAACATTCGGGTTTACACGAGTCCGAATTCCCGGGAAGAGTTCATTGCGTAAATAATTTCGTGTGTAGGTATTCTTCGCGTTGGAAGAATCTGTTCGATAGTTCAACGAATATTCTTGGATATAATTTTCAATTTCAGCACGCGAAGTTTGCAAAAGCGGACGAATTATTTTTCTTGATTTACTCATTATCGGAATTCCACACATTCCGCGAATTCCGCTCCCACGCAAAACGTTAAACAAGAATGTCTCTGCGTTATCATCAGCCGTATGCGCAGTAGCAATTTTGGTGAATGCGTTGTGTTCAGCAATACGGGAAAAAAAAGAGTAGCGGAGTTCTCGCGCTTGCTCTTGTATTGAACCAGATGTCGTATGCAGAGTTTTCTTTTCGGAAAAAAAATTTACGTTATGTTTATTTGCGAGATTTTCGACGAACCGCGCATCCTCGTCAGACTCTTCTCCTCGTAAACGATAGTTGAAATGCGCAATCGCGACAGTAAATTCCAAATCGTTTCTTAAGAAAAGTAAAACGTGAAAAAGAGTTATGGAGTCCATTCCTCCACTGACACCAACAAGGACATTATCACCGGAAGAAATAAGCCCATTATCGCGAATGAAGCGAGAAATTTTCAAGTGTAATGATTGTTTCATTGCGGGAAACGATGTTTTCGGAAAATCAAATGATGCGGATTCCCCAAAATAGTCGAGAGTCAATCGCAGAGTAGCGGAGGAGGGAGTTGAACCCCCGACACACGGATTATGATTCCGTTGCTCTAACCAACTGAGCTACTCCGCCAGATTAAAAATTTGGCGCGAAAATATACCATAAATGGCTCTGAAAACCAAAGTAAACATTGAAAATGCACTTTGAAAAAAGTAGAACAAGTTTCTTCACTAAGAAAATACATTGAATATTTTCTCCTTCCCTGTTGAAAATATTTTTTGCGAATTACAATATCGTGTTGCTCTTTTCTATCTGCCGATGCTGAAATGAACAATGTGATCTCACCTCATAATGGTTTTGCATATCTTCTTCCCCACATTAATTTAGCTCGAAGTGTTTCAAAATAATTGTAATTCTGTTTCTGTAGAAATTGAATCCGGTATGGGGCAGCGGAAATGATTATTTCAACAGGTGAAGGAAAAAAATGATTGCTCTGCCCGTCTGCTGCAAGATGAGCCGGAAAATCTGATTGCCGTACGTGTAATTGAATTGTGCTTTGCGTCGAAATAACGACTGGGCGTGATGCAAGATTGTGGGGCGATATGGGGGTGAGAACAATTGAATCGCACGAAGGAATAATGATAGGTCCTCCACACGCCATTGAGTATGCGGTCGAGCCGGTAGATGTCGCAACAATGAGTCCATCCGCCGAATAGGAACCAAGAAATTCCTTATTCACAAAGCAATCAATTTCAATCAAACGAAAGGCATTACCTTTATCGAGTACGATATCGTTCAAAGCAAAATATCTTTCGTTATTGTGGGTGTTTGTTGCCTGTAGGACATCACGTTCCTCGGAAATCAATTTCCCCTCGAACAATTCATCGAGCGTTTCTTCCAATTCATTCACGGAAATTCCAGCGAGAAATCCTAACTTCCCGAGATTCACTCCCAAAATTGGAACACCGCTCGCACCAACTATTTTTGCAGCATTCAACATTGTTCCATCACCACCTAAAGAGAGCAACACATCACACCGCGAAGAAATCTTTTGCAGTGGTTCAAATGTTATCTTAAGCGTATGATTGAAACTCGCAAAAAGTTCTGAGAGTTCTCCGTCTGCATAAATATGCACCTCTCTATCTTCAAGAGATTTCAAGAGAACTTGCACAACCGACGAAAGCTCGGGTTTTGTTCGGTTGCCCATAATCCCGATGTTCATTCTATTTTCTCCTTACTAAATTCATCCACATAATTTAAGTGTAAATCTTTCAGAATATGCGCAAGGAGATTGGACTCTTCTTCGCTGAGATTCCCTTTGGTTTTCGTTGAGAGCATTTCGAGCATATCAATAATTGCTTCTGCATCAGGCAGACTTCGTTCAACTTTATCTGTCGCCGGATTTTTTATTTTACCTAAATGCTGCATCGCAGTCATTTGCATTGAATAAACTAATCCGAAGAAGAGCATTGTGCTTTTATCATTATCCATAAATAGATTGAGGTTTTGAGTGTATAGTTTATATTTATTGTTAACAGAGTTATCTTCTTACTTCTTACTTCTTACTTCTTACTTCTTACTTCATTTCGTTCCCAGAGTTTCGCGTATTTCACAAAAACATAGAGTGAAGAACAAACACATAAAATGAATCCTTGAATACCGTCCATAAATCCCCGCTTTACAAAATACATTTTGAAAAACATCCAGAGGGGGCGAATTATAATATCGGAAAGCGAGAACAAAATATTTTTCTTTTCAAGTTCCTCCGCCGCAAGCGAAGTGTATTTATTGAACTTTTGAAAATAGTGAAACAAATTCGGGTCGGTGAAGTGTAATAAATTTCCACGTAATCGGCTGACTTTTGGTGTGGAAAATTCTAATATTTCGTGAACGGCAAGTTCCTTAAATCGTGCAGAATCTTTTCGGAACAATCGAATGACATATCCCGGATACCATCCGCAATGTTGAATCCACTTCCCGAGAAAATAAGCACGACGGGCAATTTCAAACCCGTTGAAAACTATTGAGGATTGTTCTAACACGGCTTGAATTTCTTTTGCCAATTCTTCCGTAACCCGCTCATCAGCATCGAGCCATAATATCCACTCACCGGAAGTTTTTTCCAACGCGAAGTTTTTTGCTGCCGCATATCCCTTCCCTTCCACAAGAAATACTTTGTCGGTAAATTTATTTGCAAGAACAACGGTTGCATCAGTGCTATGCGAATCCACAACAACGATTTCGTTCGCCCACGAAATAGTACGGAGACACTCCTCGATATTATGTTCTTCGTTATACGTTATTACTATTACTGAAAGCGTTTTCATATTCCCGTGATAATAAAGCGAGGACAAACATAAAAAGGTGTGATGTAATCGGAGCCGCGACAAACCCCGTTGTAAAACAGGTAAGGAAGAATGCGACCATTCCTGCGAGCAGTCCAAAACATAAATCCCTTTGTCTCACATCGATGTGTTCCAACTTCAAAATTTTTCTCCCGTAATAAAAAATTGAGCCGAACAATCCAAGAAACGAGAGAATTCCCAACACTCCCGTTTCCATATACGTGCGTAAAAAATCGCTCTCCCAGGAAGTGATGAAATAGCGTCCTGCGGGATTTTTGATTTTATTCTGAATCGGAAAAACGGTTTTGAATGTTTGTGGACCAAACCCCAACACCGGATGTTCGTGGGCAATCGTCGCTGCACCTTGCCAGATGAGAGTTCTGCCGCTGGAATTATCGAGCGGATTAAGTAATGTCGTTCCACGTTTGACGAGTGATGGAGTAAAAACAAAAACCAGAAGAACAATAATTCCTAATCCAATTGCAATCCTTTTATTTCTGAAAATGCCGTACGCTCCAATCAGAAGAAAGGCAATCACCCAGTGCATTCTGCTGAACGTAAAAAGAATTCCTGCTAAAATAAATAATACTGTTATGCTCCACCGATATGAATTGGTGAATATCTCCTTTCTTTTTTCCATAAATAACACAACACCGAGAAGTACAGATAAGTACAGAGCGAATGTTGTGTATCCCGCCGTTGTCGAAGAAATTCTCTTTTCAAAACCAAAAACATATTTCCCTAAAGCATAGAGCGTTGCAACAAATGCAACAGTGAGAATAGTGCGAAGAATTATATTACGCTGTCGGTCGTCGAATAATTTTAAAAAAGAAAGTAGAACAAAAAACAGAACGTAGTAGATGATTTCCGTCCAGAGTGAAGTTACGCTGATATCGAAATGTTCGGAAAACAATATCGAAACAATACGAACGACGACGAATACACCGAACCAAATCAAAAATGGACTTTTCGTTTCGAACGATATTGTTTTAGAAAGTAGTCCGTAAAGCCATAACAGAAAAAGCGCTCCCGCAGAAATTTGCAAGAGAGAGACCGAAATTATCATAGTTGTTACGTACACAAGAGTGAACGCAAAAAATAACTTATGTAAACGGAGATTGTGCATTCGTCAATTATATCGAATCGCTACTGAATCCGGTTTTGCAGATTGTTCTCCAACTTTTCGCTTTGCAATTAACCACTGAGTCGTTTGTAATTGGGAGTAAACATACGATTTCATTGCAACAGATTTAGTGGTTACTTCAATGCTCTCTGCTGCATTTTCCTCTTCACGATAACGAAATATTGTTTCTTTTCCTTCACGGGGAATAACTAAAAAATATTTTTCATCGAGACAACCGATACTATTATCGTCGTTAAAATATATGTACTGCCGGTTTTCGTTCAATAAATCTATCCCTACCGTATTATTCACAAACGAGATACCTAACAAACCCATCAACGTCGGAAATACATCTATTTGTCCGCCAACATTCGAAATCATTTTCTTTTCAACAAGATTTGCAGGAGAATGAATGATGAACGGAATATGATTGTGCGATAAATCCATCGGATATTTTGATGAAAGAAATGCGCCGTGATCGGATACGAAAACAAAGATTGTGTTTCGATACCATGATTCATTTTTCGCTTTCTCAAAAAAATATCTCAACGACCAATCTGCATACTCCAACGTTTGGTCTTCAATCTTTTTGCTGTGAGGTTTAAAAGCGATGTCATCGGGAATAATATAGGGTCCATGATTACTTCCGGTTAAATACACAGCAAGAAATGGTCTATCATCGAGAGAATTTTTCTTTAAATACGACAGTGAATATTCAAACAAAAAATGGTCGGGAACGCCGAGTGTGCTTAACACTTTTTCGGAAGGATAATCTTTTTGACTGATGATAGTTTGAAATCCGTTCATACCTAAAAATCCTCCCATATTATCAAACTGCTCATCGTGCGTTGTGAAAAAGAGTGTTTGATAATTATGTTTCAACAGTGTTGAGGCGATGCCCGTAAATTGCTGCATACTTTCAGTAGAACTCATCGGATGTTTATGAAGTAATGAAGAAAAACCAAATAAGGTTGAATAAACGCCGTTAAAAGTATGAATTCCCGCAGAATAAAAGTTGTCAAACGTGAGAGAAATCTCTGCCAGACTATCGAGCGCGGGGGTAACGTTCGTCATATCACCGTTTCGTTTCATTCGCCGCGCAGAAATTCCCTCCATTATAATCAGAACGATATTCAAATTATTTTGTGGCGCTTGCGATATCACCGAGCGAGCAATAGGGGAATCAAATCGCGGTGTAGAAATTCCTAATTCGTGTTGAACATTTTTTATAGCAATATCATCATTTATCAATCGGAGAGATTTATTTTTTTCATCGAATGTATCAAGCCAGCTTCTGACAAATGTGTACACCGGGTTCAAACCCAACTGATTGAGGAATGGATGTGTGCTGAAAAAAGCCGTTCCCCAACGAATCGGTGATTTCTCCGCAACTCTCCCCCGTATTGCAATGAACAATAGTAAAAATGCAAGAATTGAAAACAATAACGATGAACCAATGGTTCGAGTCACGAAATTATTTTGATGGACGTCTCCAAATCGTTTCTGTATTTTTTTAACGAGGAATATAAATACATAAATGAACACAATGCACAAAACGAGGTACGGATAAAAGCGCATATCCTGTAACACCATTTTGAAAACAAACGACGGCGTGTTCATCCATTGTAATGCGGAAAAGGTTATTCGGGAATTGAACTGCGCAAAATAGGGAATGTCCGCAAAGCAAATAAAGAGCGAAATTCCGTACGCGAATGTGAGAAAGAGAAAAATCGTTTGTTGGAAAAAGCGGTGCTGGTCTTTTTTTAGGAATGATAGTATTGTTAGAAAAAGAAGCGGAAGAGTTAATATATACCCGCTTACAACTGAATCGAATCGGAAGCCGATAAATAGGGCTTGAAGAAGAAGGTTAATTGACCCATCCTCAATGAAAGGAAAATGAACGAGGAGAAAAATGAGCCGCGCAATCGTGAAGCAAATAATTCCCAATGCAAAGATTGCACTGACGAATTTAAGATGAACAGGAATGTTATTTAATACGCGTGAAAACATATTTCGCCGTTCAAGTATCGTTGATGAAATACTCGGTGAATCAGTGGCTACTTTGCTTTATGCTTGTGCCGAAGGCATCCCTTCGGAAAATTGTAATTCGTACAATTTTCGATACACGCCGTTTGCTTTCTCAACAAGTTCAGAATGATTTCCTATTTCTACAATTTTTCCATCGTGAAGAACTACAATGCGATTTGCTTTTTGAATTGTGGAAAGACGGTGCGCAATAACAATCGTAGTCCTTCCTTCCATCAATTTTTCAATTGCTTGCTGCACGAGTTGTTCCGATTCTGTATCAAGTGCGGAAGTTGCTTCGTCGAGAATTAATATCGGCGGATTTTTTAACATCGCTCGCGCTATAGCAATACGTTGCCGTTCTCCGCCGGAAAGTTTCGTGCCTCTATCTCCTATTACCGTTTCATAACCGTTTTGCATTTTGGAAATAAACAAATGCGCATTCGCAACCTTCGCCGCTTCTACTATTTTTTCAATCGAAACTTCCGCTTCTCCGTATGCAATATTATTCCGAATCGAATCATTGAAAAGAATTGTTTCTTGCGTTACAATTCCGATTTTATCGCGCAATGATTTTATTTCAAGTTGTCGAACATCATTCCCATCAATAGTAACAGTCCCTTTCTGCACATCATAAAATCGCGGAATCAAATCCACTAATGTCGTTTTTCCCGAACCGCTTGAACCAACAATCGCGACGATTTCTCCTTTGTTCACGCTCAACGAAATATCTCTCAAAACAAAACGTAAATCGTTTTTTGAATTATCAGTGAGCGCAGTGTATGCAAACGAAACATTGTTGAACGAAATTTCTTTCTGAAATTCTTTCAATACGATTGCGTTTTCTGCGTTGCGAATCGGTGGAACAATATCGAGAATTTCAAACAAACGTTTTCCTGCCGCCGTGGATTCCTGAATGCGATTATTCACACCGCTTAATTCTTTAATCGGCGGCATTATTTGAAAGATGGCGAGAATAAATCCGATGAACGCGCTTGCTTCCAATGTTTTATCAAGCAGAACTTGTTTTCCTCCATACCAAATTATTACAACAGCGGCAACGATACTTAAAAATTCTGTTGTTGGAATTGCAAGTTTGTGCAAACGTGAAATATTGCGGACAGAACGAAAAAATTGTTGTGTAACTTTTTTAAATTTATTTGTTTCAAATTCTTCCATCGCAAAACTTTTTACCACTTTTACGCCGAAAATTGTTTCTTGCAACACAGAAGTTATATCTGCCATTCGTTCTTGCGATACACCGCTTTCTTTGTGCAGTTTAATTCCGATACCGCTGATGATGAGCATTGCAAAGGGGAAAATGAGTAACGCAAGTAATGTAAGTTGCCACGAAATAGAAATTGCAATTCCGAGAAAAACAATTATCAACATCGGTTCGCGAAATAAACTGACGAGACTTTGCGTTAGTCCGTTATTGATAATGTTGACGTCGTTCGTTACGCGCGAAATCAAATTTCCCGTTCGTTCATTCGTAAAATATTCTAACGGAAGTTGATGCAAATGCTCATATACGTCATTCCGAATGTCGCGAATCACTCCTTGCTCAATGTGCGCAGTGATGAATGCTTGCGCGTAACCAAACAATGCTTTGAGAAGAAATGCAATGACGACAATGAGATTTATTCGCATCAATGATTCCATTTTATCTTCAACAAAAACGAAGTGATAAAAGAAATTCAATATCCTTGATTCCAATACATCAATAACTTTGGTAGAAGTTGTGTTCGCAACGATGGAAGATGTTTGCCCGAAAAGTGTTTGAAGAAGTGGAACAATTAAATAAATCGAAAGTCCGCTGAAGATTGAATAGAAAACGAGAAAGACAAACGAAAGAAATAATTGTTTGCGATACGGTTTGATGTAACGAAGAATACGGGAGTAAGTGTTCACGTTTGGATTTTATTAACCACGGATTACACGGATGAAACGAGAATAAACACGAATTGAATCAGTGAAAATCCGTGTAGTATTCGTGAAGATTCGCGGTGAATAGTTTTCTGCTATCGTCTTTATTTTTACTTTCTTTGTGCCTTGGTGTCTTGGTGGTAAAATAATTTTCAACACCAAGTCACAAAGACACAAAGTTTTGTTTTCGATTTGCATTTTAGTATTTCAGTAAAACTCTATTTCTTTCTTTACCCAACAATTGCGGATTTTGTTCTCTTCCCATTTTTTTTGCTTGTGTTGAAACATTTTCCGAAAGATAATTTTGCAACTCTTCAACTGTTATCTTTTCATCTTTATTTACATCTGCATATCCGTTGAAACCTTTGAGAACGAAGTAAGAAAACAATCCGTGAAGTTTTTGAGAATAACCGGAACTGATTTCATTATTTGCCGAAGCAGAAAAGACAATTGTATTATCGGGAACAATACTTCCTTTTATTTTTAAATGCACTGGTCGCGCTTCGGATAATAAGGATTGATTATCCCGCGTTCCACCGGAGAAACACGCATCTAAAAATACGGTAATGGATTTTGCTTGTATCTTTCCGAGATTATCGTAGAGTTCTTGAAGCGCATAACCCGTTGAAGAATAGTTCGGGTCAATATCATAAGGAATGAGATAAGCAGATTCTGATTTTATTTCCGGTGCACCGTGACCAGCATAAAAAATTACAACATCGGATTTTGAAGTCGCTTGTTTTGCGAGCCAACCGTTTAGAGAAAAAACTTTATCAAACTCTCCTTTGGTTGCTCGCTCGCTTGTTCGGAAATAAATATTCTCTCGTTTGAAGCCGAAACTTTTTACTAAATACTCACGGAAAATATCTGCATCGCTGTATGCGTACGTTACTTTGGGAGCGTATTGATATTCCTCAATACCAAACACAACGGCAATTCCATTTTCGTTTTTATTTTTTCTTTCCGGAGCAAAATCTACATCGGAAAATTCGCTTTCTTGTGTGAACTCTTCTCGTATTACCACAAACTCTTTTGTGGTTTCGTTATCGTTTATATCAACTGCTTTTACTGTGATAGTGTTTTTACCGATTTTAAGTTTTATACGAGAAAGAAAATCTCCATTAGATTTGAGTTGAGCGTTTTTGTCATTGATTGTTACAAAAGCAATTCCCTCCTTGTCAGTTGCATTTCCAGAAATTGTTATGAAAGATTCTTCAGTTCTAATAATTCCCTTGTTTATAAGTGGACTGATGATAGTTAAAGAAGGTTTTTCAGTATCATGTTTTTTAGTTATTTCTTTCGTTTTTATTATTTTTTTTTCTACTTCTTTATTCGGATTATACGTTATTTTATCAATGAAATCAGAAATATCAAAAACTTCTCGATACTCATAACGATCAT
>JAGXRH010000170.1 GCA_018335975.1 Ignavibacteriales bacterium | reverse complement strand
ATTTTCGCCAACGTGAGTGAACTTTCATCGAGTCCGTTGAGTTGCGCAACGTCATAACCGAGTGAAATATTTGCAGAAATATTTTGTGAACCTTCCGCACGGATTGCATACACAAGATTTCCCGTCACATCGCCTTGCGTAAAGTTCGGCGAAACCAATCTCCATACGGAAACGGGATTGACATTATATACTGTTACGTTCTTTGCATTAATATCTACTGTTCCGTTTTTTACAACAAGATGTTCGTTGGAAGTTGGAACATCTAATAATTTCGTCATTGTAATTGTTGATGGTAAATTATTTGCAGATGTTATCTGGATTGTTGTATTCGCATCGTAGAAGCGATACGTTCCTGGTTCGCTTTGGTCAATGGAACGTTTCACGATTCCACTGGTAATTTTTCCATTGCCGACAAATGCGTTCGATGAAGAATTCGCGATAAACATCGTATCGCTTGTTGCATTGAATACCGCCGGAAGAATAACCGTATTTCCGTTACTGTCCGCTTCTGTTGGAATAACAACATCACCGATAGCAAGATTTGCGTTAAGCGTAAGTTGATCTGTAATTATGGTATTGTTGGATATAATTGCGTTGTCATTATTCACGACGAGTTTGTGTAATGATATATTTGCAGTGATTCCTTCAACACTTGATATCACTTGTTGCGTTTCTCCGTTCAAAATAACAGTAGAATTACCGGCATCAAATGTTCCGCTTATCGTCATGTTTCCATTGACAATCATTGTTGGATTCTTTCCCGATGGCACTGTAAAATTTCCGTCGATGAGTAAATTGCCAACAATCAATGTTGCAGTAGAATCCGCATCGAACGTTACGTTGCCGTGAATGGTCAATTGTTCAGCAACTGTAAATTCTCCGCTTCCGGCAATGCTAAACTCAGCACTATCGGCAACGATGAGTGATTTAACTTTTGTTACTTCTGTTCCAAGAGAATTTAATTCTGTTAAATCCATTTCAACATTGTATTGGTCATACAAACCCGGATAGGCAATAATAATTTCACTCGTATCGGTTGGCAAACTTCCTCCCCACAAACTTACATCGGTATAGGCAAGCGTTGATGTTTTGTACTTAAATCCAGGAGGTAATTGCATTCCGGTTGCTAACATTACAGCAAGATTTGCCGGTGGACGCAATTGTTTTGTTTTCTTCGATGTATCAGAAACTATTTGTTGTATTTGCTGCAGTAATTGCAAGTCAACGTTTTTCGGACCCGTATTAGAGACAAATTTACCGTTTCCAATGGATTGATTCATATTCAATAACTCAACTTTGGCTTTGGTAAAATCTACATTCTGCATATTGAGACTTCCGCTTGTTATCAATGTATCGCGAACAGGTGGCTTCCTTCTTCCGTTAATACTATCAAGCGGTGTAATTCGCACACGTAATGTATCCTTAAATTTTCCACTATCAGCCACTTGTTGATTGAGCCCATTCCACGTATTAGATTTTCCTACATTTAAATCAAGATTGACGGGCAATGTTCGTCCTTCCGTCTTTGCAATATTTTGTGTTTGTGTTTTTATGCTTTCCGGCGGAGCGCCGTTTGTCGGTCGTGTTTTAAATGAGATATCAATATTTTTCTTTTCAGAAGTCGTCCGTTGTCCCGAATTATTTTGACTATCCTTCTGAACTATCATCGGATTGAATTGCAAGTTAATTTGTCCGGGATTATCTTTTCGAGCAACAATTTTTATTTTTTTATTCCCATTGCTACTCGAATCAGATTTATTGCGCAGTGCAAAATTAGAAAGTGAATCTGGTAGCTGACCTCCACTGGTAATTGTAGTATCACGTTTTAATTCCGCTGTAACAACACGTGGTCGTCCACCTTTATTAACAACTTGGATTTTATTAATAATACTTGAATCACCGCGGTAGATGTCTCCAAATTTGATATTGGGCTGTGGTGCTCCATTACTTTTTCCCGGTTCACCAGTATTCTCTGACATGTCTGGTGGAGAAATATCAAGTGTTGATGGAACCATCCACGTACTGCCGCTTGTTGCATAATAAAATAAATGATTTTTATTTCCCGAGAAATCGTTTATCGTGTTTCCTTCACCTTCATTAAAATTATAGTAGGCAAGCAACCCCTGAACAGAAGAGGTTCCTTCTGAAAGTTCGAGTGCTACATCATCTTCAGTTTTTGCATAATTCCAGAATATAAGTTCATCTATTAGTATTGTACCGCTTTTGTTCGTATATGAACTGCCGAGAAACAGGGGGAATGATCCATTGACTTTTGAATAACCTGCTGTACTTGCCGATGAAACGAGAATGCCATCAATAAACATTTTGAGTGAATCTCCCGATTTCCACGTAATAGTAACTTGCTTCCAAGGACCCCCGAAAATACCAGACCGTACACCAAACGAAAGAGGAGTACTCGAACCGGTGGGAAGAAGATTTACATCGAACTTAATATCATCTCCTTCGCCATAGAGTTTATACGAGTACGCAGTTGGATATTTAGAATTTCCCGATAATAAAATGGTCTTGTTCATCGGCTGTAACGCGATTCTTTTTAACCATACGTTTATGGAGAAAGCTGAATCTAACACAAAATATTTATCAGATTTGTTATTAGCCGTTGTATATTTTTCAGGACCGGATAGCGTTATAGCATTCCCTGATTCAGTGACGAGCTTTAACCGCGGCGATGCTGTGAATGTAACAGAAGAATCCCACACCGTTTGCGTACCACCGCCGGGAGCAGCAGCAAGATGTGAAATATAGATCTTTCCGCTAAACACGGTTTCTTTTATTGCGGTGTACGTAATATAAATTTTCCTTGTTCCTCCAGCTGGGATTGTCCAATCGAATGGTTTCACTTTTATCGGTCTTTCAAATGAGTAGGGTTGGAAACTCGTTTGCATGTATGTATTAACAGCGCCAATTTCAACACTGCCATTACCCGGATTAGATATAATTATGCTATCCAATCGTTCCGTAAAGAGTGGAATATCTTCAAAATGTAATGTCGGTGTTTGTACATTGAACTGACCACCATAAACACCCGTTCCCGATATTGGAATCGTGTATGTTCCTGCATTCTCTGTAGTAACCACTAATTTATAATATGTTGATGAATACTCTTTTAATTCAGGAAGAAAATCTATCTGTATCGAATCAGTTGAATTTCCCGCAATAACTTTCCTTCCCGGATTGGAAACACGAAAGACTGCATAGTTCGCATACGTTTCATCTACGCGAGTTATAAACGCATCTGCAGAGGTATTATTTTTGATAACTAAGTATTTTGAATTTGTTATACCAGCAGTTACATTTCCAAATTTCAGTGATGTAGGAACAGTAAGAGTTGTAGCTCCTCTTGTTTTACCAAAAAAATAAAATGAAGAAGGTGAATGTGGCGCATTGCTTTTCATTTCTATCTTTCCTGTAAAATCATCATAGCGTGCAGACTTAAATGTTACCGTAAAATCCCTGCTTTGTCCGCTCGGGATTGAGGACGTATCATTCATCGTAACTTTGAAAGCGGAATCACTAGAAGTAATGGAGGAAATGCGTAGAGGTGATTTTCCTGGATTAACAATTGATGCAGTAATCGTAGATGCAATATTGATATTCATTGTAGGGAAAGAATAGCTACGTGCAATACCATTTCCTATTTTTAAGAATGGGTCGCCGATGATTGGACCCGGCGACAATCGGACTAAATTCGTTGTACCGTTTGCGTGATGATTATTGCCACTGGCATCCAGTACCGGTAAAGTACCGCCCTCTTCAAAATTGTAATACGCGAGTAAATTTGCTTGTTGATTCGGTAAGTACTTTGCAGAGCCGCTTTGATACAAGGCAAAAATTTCCTCTGGAGTTAAAACAGTTTTCCATAATGATACTTCATCTAAGAGTCCACTTGCACCCAAGAATTTTTTACCTGTCGTCGGTAATGTATTACCTTCAATAAACGACTGATCAATAATTCTTCCATCCTGATAAATGATTATATCCGAATAAGTAGCCCATTGGTTGAATGTTACAGCAAAATGATACCACGTGTTTGGCCTATACGTGTTATCGTAATACTTTGCACTGTAACTACCGGATAAATATACTGAACCTCTATTGTCTATTCGGATTTCTGATTGATTATAACGATATTTCTCATTATACCAACAATAAAAAGAAAACACATAACTCTCAAACGCTGAAAAACCAGCGCCTGAATTGGTCCAAAATGCGATAGTGAATTTTTGGGGCGGAACCATACGGAGCGCTGTATCACAACTCATCGATACACTTCCTGCATATCTATTAAAATGGCTCAGCCCAAGTGCATCGTATGCAATCTCATGCACCTTCACCGTATCCGTCATCGTACCGCCATTGATTGATAAGGCGATAAAAGAATTTCTTTCAATGCCATCAACAACACCGGTTGTGGGTTGATATGAAATTTTTACAGTCGCAGGCATTCCCTCCCGAACGAAAAGCGGCGAAGGAGTAAATGTGTACCCGGGATTGCTTGGTAGAAAGGTTACAATGCCACTTTTAAACGGGTAGTTAAATGTTATACTATCAACAGAGGTTGTACCTGTTATTACATTTCTCCAATCCAGCAAAGATTTATTTTTAAGAATTGCCGGTTTATCAACGCCTGCGCCAGATGGAACAAACGCAGCTCCGTTTCTGAGAAAACCGTTATTATTTCCTTTTGAATCGTGTATAAGAGTATCAGAGAGTTCATTGAATTTATAATAGGAAACGAGATTCGTATAGTTTGGATGAGCCGGGGTTATTGTTTTACCCATCGTGGATAAAATTGTTGCTTTACTTAATTGTTTATTCCACACCGTAACCTCATCAATCATTCCGTGAAACTGTTTATAATTGGTAGGATTAGGTCTCGCTGGTGAATAACCTCCCGTCATCCCAATTTGCATGTTAATGTTACGCGCATAACCTGGAATGGTACTTGCGAGAGCACTGCTCTGCCGGAGAAATCCATCTATATATAATTCCAAAGATCCTCCTTGTTTTTCAGTGATGGCTATATGATGCCAAGTTCCAATAGCTGGCGCCGGGGAAGAAAGATAAGTACCTGAAGTCACTCCCCCGCCACTATTCAAATAGGAAGTACTATATCCTAAATTTCGATTTTTATCCACCGATAAACTAGAATTGCCAATTTCTAAAATTCCCGTGGTAGCATCGCGGTTCCAGTAATTTGCATAAATCCACATTGTAATTGTCATTTCATTTGTTGTAATGGGAAGAATACCTGCATTGTAAGGAATGCTAACATATTTACCATCACTAATAAACGAAACAGCATTACCGGGACTGACAAAACCACTGCCGGATACACCCATCGTATTTGGCGAACTGTTTGCATTATGGGTAAATGAGATTGTTCCGCTGTCAAGAGTATTATCAGTAGGAGAAAATGTGATAAAGAATGTTGTACTCTTATTTGCTTTTATCGTTGCAGTAGTTGGGGTTACAGAAAATTTACTATTACTTGAAACAACATTCGTTATTTTCAAATCGGCGGTGCCGTTGCTATTGGAAATAACCACACTATCCAACTTTGGATATGCCGTTATTACTTCTCCGAAATTTCGCGGCGTTGATGGTTGCATAGCAAAATTCGGAAATCCGGAAAAACCGTTTAACGCAATTTGTTGCGTGTTATTTGCATTATTGGTAAACGTAATATTTCCGTTGATTGCTCCTAATGCAGACGGAATAAACGTAACGTAATATTTCCTCGAAGAATTTTCTCCTAAAGAATCCTGTGTTGTTGAAGAAAGAACGAATTGCTCGTTCGATGATTGCGGTGTATAGAGCAATGGTAAGTTTCCGGTATTCGATACCGTAAAACTATCTCTTGCAGTTTCACCAACGACAATCGAAGGATACGCAATACTCGGCTTTGAAACTAACATTTGCAGTACTGCTCCGCGACCGTTTACGATAACATTGGAAGGCGAACCGGAAGCGTTATGCTTGAATTTTATCGTTGCATTCTTTGAGCCCTGGGACGCAGGAGTAAATGTTACATAAAACTTTGCATTCGCGTTTGCATTTATCGTCGCAGTTAGTGGTGTAACAGCAAAATCCGTACTCGATGAGGTAACAGATGAAACGGTGAGCGGCGCATTTCCAAAATTTGTTATAAGGATGCTGTCTCTCTTACTTATCGTAGGTTTTGAATCTCCAAAGGTGATACTACTCGGCGTAACAGAAATGATAGAACCATATCCAAGTCCGGTTACAGTGAGTAGTGTCGGAGTGCCGAGTGCATTGTAATTGAAGGTGATTCTCGAAGTATCATATGTCGTAGAGTTTGGAGAGTAACTAATGGTGAACACTGCTGATGCATTTTGGTTCAGAGTGATAAATTGCGGAGAAATATTAAATCTCCCATTACTTGAACTAACGGAAATAATAGTGAGCGGCGCTGTTCCACTGTTAGTAACTTTAACCGTATCAGTCTTCGTTGTGTACGTTGCAACATTTCCAAACGATTTTGTTGTTGAAGAAAGTGAAAATAGCGGACCGATTCCCGTTCCACTCAACGAAATTTTTGATGGCGAACCGCTTGCATTGTGGGTAAATTTGATGGTATCATTTTTTACACCGTTTGATGTTGGTGCAAATGTGATATAAAATTTTTGCGATGAGGAAGCAATAATTGTTGCTGTTGCTGGTGTAATGGCGTATTGATTTCCATTGAAAGTTATGCCCGAAATAATCAACGTTGCATTTCCGGTATTGGAAATCGTAACGCTATCTTTTTTCGTTTGCCCTGCAACAACATTGCCGAAGGAAAATGTGCTTGCCGAAGCTGAATAGATTGGCGAGATGCCATTTCCACTTACTGCAACACTATGCGGAGAACCGCTTGCATTATCGGTAAATGAAATTGTTCCGCTTTGATTTCCATTTGCCGTTGGTGCAAACGTTACGTAAAATTTTTGCACCACGCTCGGTGCAAGTGCTACGCTCGTTGGCGTTACCGTAAACTTCGCGTTGTTCGACGTTACGTTGGTAATATTCAGTGTCGCTGTTCCTGTGTTCGTTACTGCAATACTGTCTCTTTTAGTAATTGTGGTATTCACATTGCCAAAAGCAATCGAAGCCGGCGCAACCGAAAACGCGGGCGCAACTCCTGTTCCATTCACAGAAACACTATGCGGCGAACCATTTGCATTATCCGTAAATGAAATTGTGCCGCCTTGATTTCCTACTGCTGTTGGCGCAAACGTGATATAATATTTTTTGGTTGCGCTTGGTGCAATTGTTCCTGTTGTTGGTGTAACGGTGAATTTCGCATTATCGGAAGTTACATTTGTTATCGCAAGTGTCGCCGTTCCTGTATTTGTAATTGTTACGCTGTCTTGTTTCGTAGTTCCCGTGAGAACATTTCCAAGCGCAACTGAATTTGCCGAAGACGAAAACACCGGCGCTGTTCCAGTTCCGCTGAGTGATACACTATGCGGAGAACCGCTTGCATCATCATTAAAAGTAATCGTTGCCGTTTTTGCTCCGGTGCTGGCTGGAATGAACGTGACATAAAATTTTTGTGATGCGTTCGGAGCAAGTGAAATTGTTTGCTTCGATGTTGGTGAAACTGTGAACTCTGCATTATCCGATGAAACATTTGAAATGTTCAGCGATGCAGTCCCTGTGTTTGTTACCGCTACGCTATCGAGTTTTAAAGTTCCTAAAACAACATTGCCAAACGAAACAGAGGATGGAGAAACGGAAAATACCGGCGTAATTCCCGTTCCTGTAACTGATACAGTATTTGGAGAAGTTGCTCCGCTGTGTGTAAATGTAATTGTTGCAGATTGCGCGCTTGCTGTTGTCGGACTGTACGTAACATAAAACATTTTACTCTGCGATGCTGCAACAACAACGGAAGTCGGCGTAACAGAAAATTGCGCATTATTCGAAGTAACATTGGAAATCGTAAGGTCAACCAAGCCAACATTGGTAACAGTGAGACTATCTGTTTTTGTTGTACCAAGTAATACACTTCCCAACGAAAGTGATGTTGGTGAATATGTTAATTCATTCACGGCAAAAACTATTCTGATAGTACGGTTTGCAGTGATATTGGTGAACGTGTAATGTGTTGTTGAATCCGTTTTTACGCCATCCACAATAATACTATCTGCGCGGTAACCGGAATTTGGTGTAATAGTAAACGTCTGACTCGCGCCGTGATTGACATTCACCGTTCCCGACGGAGAGATTGTTCCGTTACTTCCTGCGGTTGCTGTAATGGTAAGTTGTACTCCTGTTCCGCTTACGCTAACTGTTTGCGGAGAACCCGGTGCATTATCGGTAAATGAAATCATACCGTTTTGCAATCCCGTTGCTGTTGGCGTAAACGTGATGTAAAATTTTTGTGTTCCACCGGCAGAAACGTTTGCGCTCGTTGGTGTAACAGTGAACCTCGCATTGTTCGATGATACGGACGTTATTGAAAGAGAGGCACTTCCGACATTCGTAACAGTAACGCTGTCTTGTTTTGCATTTCCAATATTCACATTTCCGTACGCAATGCTCGATGTTGATGCAGAAAATCCGGGACCAACAACAAATGTTGATTGTGTGGAGAATGCTGAACCTGCAAATGTATTATCTACTGCTTGAACTCCCCAATAGTACGTTCCGTTTGCAAGACCTTTAACAACCCAACTTGTATCGTGAAATGTATTGCCTAAACGAGCAACTCTTCGATAGCCGGTGCTTACATTGGACATTGGTGGTTGTGTATTCACTCCGTTAGATGACGTTCCAACGCGAAGATTATACGTTAATCCATTCTTCGGTGTTTGTGTGTCCGTTGTTTTATTCCATCGCAGTGTTGCATTAGAGCCGGAGATCGTAGTAGTTAATCCCGATGGAGTGTTCGGTACTGTATTAAATGTTGTACCGTTATTTCTGTACAGTTTGGTAAAATATGCGCTGGTAACAAGTAGGTCCAAATCACCATCATTATCATAATCGCCCCACGCGCATGAAGCCCACTCGCTTGCTGCCGAAATACTTCCCGCAAAAACTTCTGTAAATCCAGTTCCTGTATTTTGATAAATCTTGGAAAAGCGACTCGTATTGTCAGTTCCACAATTGAAAATATCCAAATCGCCATCGTTATCATAATCGCCCCACGCGATTGTACCATAATAAAGTCCGTATAAACTTCCCGCATAGACTTCGGTAAATCCGCTTCCAGTATTTTGATAAATTTTAGAAACGCCAAGCCCATTAGTAGCATGTCGTTGTGATATGAGTAAATCCAAATCACCGTCTTTATCGTAATCACCCCACGCGATGGAACTATAGTAACCCCCCGATAAACTTCCTGCATAGACTTCTGTAAATCCACTTCCTGTATTTTGATAAATTTTAGAAACGGCGGTTGTACCATTATGTCCCGATAAGGCAATATCTAAATCGCCGTCGTTATCATAATCGCCCCAGGCAACACCACTATAACCAAGTCCCATTAAACTTCCTGCATAGACTTCGGTAAACCCGCTCCCTGTGTTTTGATAAATTTTGGAAATATAAGTAGAGCCAGTACCGAACCCAGAGAGAACAATATCCAAATCGCCATCATTATCATAATCGCCCCAAGCAGCACAACCCTGATAAACTCCCGTTAAACTTCCCGCATAGACTTCTGTAAATCCGCTTCCTGTATTTTGATAAATTTTGGAAGAGTACACGTTACTATTATCTGAGCCCGCTATAAGAATATCTAAATCGCCATCTCTATCATAATCACCCCACATTGCAGAGCCGCGATGTACTCCAGTTAAACTTCCCGCATACACTTCCGTAAATCCGCTTCCGGTATTTTGATAAATTCTGGAAATATAGGTTCCGGTAGTGCCGCTTAATCCTGTTAAGAGAATATCTAAATCTCCGTCGTTATCATAATCCCCCCATGCAACCCCGCTATACCCTACAGCAGAGGTTGATAAAGCCCCTCCCGCATAGACTTCGGTAAATCCTTGCGCGTAGAGCGGTGAAGAAAATAAAGTGAATGAAAAAGCAAATGCGAAAAAGAATTTCGTAAATGGATTGCGGTGAGAAAGTAATATTGTAAGCATAGAGTTATTTGTGAATAAACGATAAATGAATAAATAGTATAAAGACAAAATTAGTCTTGAAATAGTCCGTACTATTTTAACACCGAAATGCTCTGCAATCGAGGAACGAAAGGTGGGACAGAATTTACGTTAAGTGTAAATATAATCTCACGGTTTTATAAATCGGCTACAAAATTATAGGTGTGAAAAAAACGTGGAGCAATATAAAAAAGGGGTTAGACAAAGTCAAGGAAAATTTTATTGAATTTCTATAAATCTGGATTCTATCACAATGCACTTTCTTCAAATCATTTAATTTGAAACTTTTGAATAAGTAAGAATTCAAAAGTATATTTACGCCACAAATTTGTATGATTCCATCGCAACTTCTTACTTCCATCCGCGCAAAAGCGAAACAATTGCACCGAACAATTGTATTTCCCGATGCTACCGATATTCGTACGCTCAAAGCAGTCCGTATTATTGCCGATGAAGGTATTGCGAATCCGATTTTGATAGGAAACGAAATTGAAATTCGGAAGAAAGCGGAACTCGAAAATATTCCTTTGAACGGAATAAGAATAATCGAACCAAGCAAATCTGAAAAACTCTCCGACTTCTCGCACATTTATTACAATTTGCGAAAAGCGAAAGGGATGCAATTCACAGAAGCGCAAACGCAAATGCAACATTCGTTATTTTTTGGCGCAATGATGGTGAAAGAAGGTTTTGCTGATGGAAGTGTTGCCGGCTCACTTTCAACAACGGGAGATGTATTGCGAGCGGCAATTCAAATCATCGGGGTAGCGGAGGGAGTTTCTATTGTATCAAGTTTTTTCCTGATGGTATTTCCTCATCAGGTTTTTTCGTTTGCCGATTGCGCCGTTGTTCCCGAACCGGATGCTTCTCAACTTGCCGATATTGCAATTACCACGGCATCGAATCATCAAAAACTCACGGGCGAAGAACCAAAAGTTGCGATGCTCTCTTTCTCAACAAAAGGAAGCGCAACCCATCCCCTTGTGGAAAAAGTTCAGCAAGCGACACAAATTGCAAAACAAAAAGCGCCGCAACTTTTACTCGACGGAGAATTACAACTCGATGCGGCAATTATTTCTGAAATCGGAAAACGAAAAGCGCCGAACAGCGAAGTCTCGGGAAAAGCAAACGTATTAGTTTTCCCGGATTTAAATGCGGGAAACATTGGCTATAAACTTGTTGAACGACTTGGCGGCGCGCAAGCAATTGGTCCACTCGTTCAAGGATTACAAAAACCTGCTTTTGATTTGTCGCGCGGTTGTTCGGCAGAAGATATTGTCAATGTTGCGGCGATTTGCGCAGTAATGAAATGAAGAATAATTTTAGATTGACAACAAAGCACCATTTCTAAAACACTTTTTCTCAACTACTTTTTTAATTTTTAACTTTTCATTTTTAACTTTTCATTGACTTCCCTCAAGCAACAAAGCGGACGTTTCCTCTTTCTCGATATCTTTCGAGCAGTATCAATTATTTTGATGTTGCAGGGACATGTGTTTCGCGCGGTACTCGATAATGCAATTCGTGAGCAATGGTGGTTCGACATTCACGAATTTATCCATGGCTTAACAGCACCGGCATTTCTCGTTTCCGCCGGATTGACGTTTGGTATTTCTACGCTCCGAAAACACGAAGAATACATCCAACTCTCTCCCGCTTTTTTCAAACGGATTGGCAGGTTTGTTGTCGTCTTGTTTATAGGTTACGCGCTCCACCTTCCGACGCTTTCTTTCAAACAACTCACGACTGCCGCAACGTATTTCGATTATCTGACGCTCACGCAAGTTGACGTTTTACAATGCATCGGGATTACACTCTTGTTTTCGCAAATCGTATTATTTTTTGTCAAAGAAGAACGGAAATTATTACTCATCATCTCACTGCTCTCCTTTTTAATACTCCTCGTTACACCATTGATGCAAAATCAGGAGTTTTTGAAATCGCTCCCGCTTTCCGTATCGCAATATCTCGATATTTACAACGGCTCAAACTTTCCGTTACTTCCCAATGCAGTATTTATTTTTGCGGGAATCTTGCTTGCAACCCGGTTTTTAAAATTAGCAAACGATGAACATCTCGAAAAATTCTTTAAAAAACTTTCCCGCTTCGGTTTACTCATCGCTGTGTTAGCGCCGATTGTATTTTTTCTTCCGTTTGATTTTTACCCGGTTAATGATTTCTGGAAAACAAGTCCGAATTTTGTGTTCACGCGATTTGGTTGCGTACTCTTACTGCTCTCCGGCGTTTGGTATTTCACAACGAAAGTGAAAACCATTCCATCGCTTATTCCCCTCCTTGGAAAAGAATCGCTCTTCATTTACGTTTTCCACTTGCCGCTTATTTACGGAAGTCCTATTAATTATCATAGTTTGTATGTGTTCTTTGGAGGAAAATTAAATGTACTCGAGGCGTTCGGGATATTTGTTTTGCTTAGTCTTGTAGTGATTGCTGTTGCAAAACAATGGCACTCTCTCAAAGCAAACAAACTCAAAACGCTTCGGTATATTCAGGTGGGAATGGCAACGACTTATCTTCTCCTTTTCTTTCTTCTTTAATTGGATATTGTCTCTTCTTCTCGCTTCTGGCTTCTGGCTTCTCACTTCTTATTTCTCACTGCTTACTTCTCACTTCTTACTTCTCACTTGCCGACGTATGGTCGTGAACAATTTTCCACTCGTCGTTAAACTTTTTCATTACCAATGTAAAAATTCCATGCGGTTCATCGGTTGCGCGTTTCAGTTTCCACTTTCCTAAAACCCACGCAACGTTTTCTTCGAGAATGGAAATTTCCAAATCGGAAAATTCGAGCGTTCCCATTTTTTCTTTCGAATCATATTTGCGTTTGTATTTCGCTTTCGTCGAATCGAATCCGCGCGTAACATTTCCTCCGCTCGTAAAAACCAAACTATCGGATTGCCAGTAACCGTTCATATAACCGTCAATATCGGCGTGGTTCCATGCGGTGGATTGAGTTGTGAGAATGATTTGAATAGCAGATTTTTCTTTTTCTGTTGTTTGGGAAAGAGAAAGTGAAGTGGTAAGAAGTAAAATTACAATTAAAATATTATTTTTGAATTTTATTTGAAATTTTGATTTTGTCATTTGAATTTTAAATCGTGGTACAAATTATTTTTCAAGATAAATTTTCCAACTTTCTCGGAAACTAAATATCGAACTGATTTTCCCATTGCAATTCTCTTCCGAATTTCACTCGAAGAAATTTCAATGTTCGGAACATTTACAAACTTAACGAGATGGGTGAAATCGTTTTCTTGCAAAGCAACTCCTCCCCTATTCATCACCACAACTTGCGCGAGTGAAAAAATTTCTTTTGTTGATTTCCACGTGTTGAGTTCTAAGAAATTATCAGCGCCAATAATTAAATACAATTCTGATTGCGGATAGGTTTGTTGAAACAATTTGAGCGTATCAACTGTGTACGAAAAATCTTTTCGTAAAAATTCTACATCGCTCACGTCAAAAAATTTATTGCCTTTGATTGCGAGTTGCACCATTTGTAATCGCAGTTGTCCATCGAGGAGTTGCTCGTGCGGTTTGTGCGGAGGATTTCCTGTGGGGACAAAAACTACTTTTCCCAATTGCAATTTTTCCCGTACGTGTTCAACGGTAATTAAATGTCCAACGTGTGGTGGATTGAATGCGCCACCGAAGATTCCTAAACGGGTTATTGATAGTTTTCCCATTACAATAATTCTATAAACTCTTCAACACTCAACCCCGCTTGACGAATAATTGCTCGCAATGTTCCTTTGTCTAATTCATCATGTTCAGGAACTGTAACTTGAGAGAACGGATTATCTCTACGAATAATAATATGACTCCCGTGCTATCGCTTAAAATAAAATCCAACTTTGCCTAACGCTTTAACACAATCGCGACCGGAAACACCCGCCAATTTACTCATACCGCAACGAGCATTGACTCAAAATGTTCATCGGGAATTGGAAGGTTATCTTCTCGTAATGCAAGAATATACCCATCAATTGCTTCTCGAATATTTTGAATCGCTTCTTCTTTGGTTTTTCCTTGACTTATACAACCGGGTAAACTAGGACATTCAACAACCCAATATCCATCCTCGCCGTGTGTTAATAGTACTTGTCTCATAAGTTTTCCTAAAAATATTTGAATTTTATCTCTAACAATTGAAACACTAAACATTGATATCCGGACTTGCTACTTTCTTTGCTTGCACCTGCCGTATTCGTCTTTGACTTTTCTTCACCACAGAAAACGTCCATCCATCGTAGCGAATTTCTTCTTTCAGTTCGGGAATTTTGCCGGACAGTTTTTGGATAAACCCGCTGAGTGTGTCGTATTCCGCATCTTCAGGAATTGCGCTTCCGAATCGCTCGTTAAAATTGCTAATCGAAATTTTTGCATTCACTAAAAACGAACCGTCGCTTGCCGTTTCAATTTCTTTCAACTCCTCATCGTACTCATCATGAATTTCTCCGACGATTTCTTCGATAATTTCTTCCATCGTAATTATCCCCGCAGTGCCGCCATATTCATCATTCACAATTGCGATATGAATTTTTTGCCGTTGCATTTCCCGAAGCAAAACGCTGATTTTTTTCGTCTGCGGAATAAAATATGCTGAACGAATAATATCGTGTAAAATAATCGCTTCGTGTTCAATGAGCGGGATTAAGTCTTTCGAATATACGATGCCGAGAATGTTATCCACATTTTCCTGATAGACTGGCATTCGCGAATATCCTTCTTCCGCTACGATGCTCATTATTTTTTCTTTGGACGCGTTGATTTCCACTGCCACAACATCTGTTCGCGGCACCATAATTTCTTTTACGGTGGTTTCTGTAAACTCAAAAATGTTGGAAATGAGTTCGTGTTCCGTTTTATCAATGACGCCGGTTTTCGAGCCCTCGTCAATCATAATACGAAATTCTTCTTCGGAAATTTTCGACTCGGAAAATGTTGTGTGGTCGTGAAATGGTTTGAGAAGAAGGTTACTCGTTCCCACCAATATTTTTACCGCCGGCGAAAATAATTTGGAAAGGAGTAAAATAAACGGGGCGATGAACAACGAAAACTTTTCCGAATACCGAAGCGCAAGCGACTTGGGAATTAACTCGCCTATTGTTAATGAGAGATAGGTTATCAGCGCAACCACCAGAAGAAGCGCGGCAAACTCGCTCTGTTCGGAAATGAAGGGAATGTTGAGTTGTTGAATGGGTTCTTTCAAATACTGAATTGCCGCAGTACCGCCGAGCGCAGATGCAAATGAGCCAACAACCGTAATACCAATCTGCACTGTGGCTAAAAATGTATCGGGGTCGCTCTGGAGTTTTTCAACAATCTTTGCGCGGGTTTTTCCTTTCTCAATCAAATCTTTGATGCGGGTTCGCCGCGTTGAGACGATAGCGATTTCGCTTGCAGAAAATAACCCATTCAGCAGGACTAATACGAATATGATGATTAACTCAAACCAAAAACTCATCGGTGTTTGCTTTCCTGCGGAAGTAGTGAAAATGAAATGATTGCGCGCCCAACGTAAACTTCATTGCGCTTCTTTGAAGCAAATGGGGAAACGTAAGATTTATGTAATCGCCGTGTATTAAGACTCATATTTGCGGGGAAAAAGTACGGGTTTCAAACAAGATTTTCAAACTTTCCCGTATTCCGTGAAATCAATTAATTGTTCTATTCTCATCTTTTTTCTACTTTGTTCAAAATTTTTTCAAATTTATTCTCTCAATTCTATGAAACACATTTTTCGAACTCTCATCGTTGCTTTCATCCTTTTCTCCTCATCTCAAACATTCGCCCAAATTGATTCAACGTTTGATGATGATTGGGAAAATGAAAGCAGTTTTTCCAACACAAAATTTGGCGGCGCGGGCGGATTTACCCCCTATTATTTATTTCTCGATATGAAAGAACTTAATTTTTTCCTTTCCAGAGGAAATGTAAAACCATTCAGCACGAATGAATTGGTAATGTATGGTGGTGAAGGATATGGGTATATTATGTTTTTGAAAAACGTCCGTGTTGGTGGTCTTGGAGCATCTGGTAATCTGGCTTCTGAATATTACGATGCTTTGAGTGGCATTAAACGTGAAGTTTCTCTAGAAATAAATTTTAGTGGGGTAACAATGGGGTACGTTTTCCCTTTTTCACGTCGATTGGATGTAGCGTTGGACATAATGTTAGGAGGGGGGAATGTGGATATTGTCTTGACGCGTTCGAACAAACAGAATTTCGTATGGCATGAGATATGGTCTAATTACGGCGACCCGACCTATAGTGAAAATAATTACACGCAAAAAATAAGTGGAAATTTTTTCACTTATCGCTACTCATTTAATATAGAATATGCACTTCTTGATTGGTTTGGCTTGCGGTGTGGACTCGGTTATACAGCAATGGTTTCACCGGAATGGAAACTTGACAACAAATATGACCTCAACAACGTGCCAAATAACATTTCCGGTAAAGGTATGACTCTCAACTTTGGAATTTTCGCGGGAGCATTTGGGAATTGAAGGAGACGAGAAAAAATAATAGCGATTTAATAAAACAAACGATTATCATTCGCGAATCTTTCCGATATATACCCTGTACTTGTTTCCTTTATTGTCTCGGGCAATTCCATCACCGTATTCATACCTAAAATCAATAGCGAAAAAAACAATCTCAACTACTGTCCCCAATTTTCCTACAAGAGTTGCAGTCCCCACGGGAGAAACTTTCGCATTCGAACTATAACCGTATTCAGTGGACCAATCAAACGGGGCACTATTTTTCTTTATACTATCAACCATTCCAAGTCTATCATCGTTTTGGAAAGGTCGGTAAGGTGGTAACGGAAACCTATCGCTAAAATTATTGAGAGAATACACTCCCTCAAGTAATTCGCCATTTGACATCGCGGCAGAAATTTTTCCATACCCACGATAAAAATCGTTAATTGTTGCAATGATTGTTTCTCCATTTGTGAGATTATAAAAGCGTACCGGAGATTGTTGTAGTGTGGCACACCCCGTGAAGGCAATTAAAATTATTACAACAGAAATCCGCATTTCACATTGGGAAATTAATTTTCTTCTTTTTCTTTCTCTCTCGCTTCGTCTAAACGCCGCAACACGGTGATGGCAAAACCGATGACCATCATCACCGTTCCCATCCATACGA
>JAGXRH010000169.1 GCA_018335975.1 Ignavibacteriales bacterium | reverse complement strand
CTGTCCCGTTAAGGAAACATTCTATTAAAAAGATTCGATTATATATGAAAATCCGAAGTTTTTTGAAATGGGGATTTCAAATCGATTTTAAAATTGTAGCCTAAAAATTACTGACACTAAATAGTTTACAAGATTAGTACCGTTATAAACAAGTCAGTATTGAGTTGCCATCATCAAAAAGAAATTAAAACTCCATGAAAGTTTCTACACTATTCTGTAAGTTTTGAGCATGAACCTTTTCAATAAAACCTATATAAATCAACTACTTGACAAAAAAGAATCCGTTAAGGAGATTGGTAACTCCACGAACCAGTTGATTTTATTCGACTTTTTAACGGGACAGTAGTGATCACAAATAAACAATTCATTGCAAATCACAATGCCCCTATTAGAATATCGTTGTAATGATTGCGAAAAACGTACGACGTTTTGCATTTAACCCGCGAAAAGAAAGACGATGTTTTTGTCCAACGTGCGGTTCAAAGAAACATAAGAAATTGTTTTCCGTCCCAAGTATTTCTGCTGAACATCATTCTACACAAGATTTTTCTTCTTGTTCAAATGATATTGGAGGATATTGCGGCGGTGGAGCGTGCGGAATTAACTGACAGTAACTTCAGAAATGGGACATCCAAGTGCGTAACTTTTACCTCTGCGGAAACGTAAAGTTTTGTCAAGTTGTATTTTTACTATATCTTTTCGACGTAATAATTCGGGGACGTAGCTCAGCTGGGAGAGCGTCTGAATGGCATTCAGAAGGTCGAGAGTTCGATCCTCTTCGTCTCCACAAAACAATGAAAAATTAAAGATGAAAAATGAAAAATTTGAACAGATAAAATTCTTATTGTTTCAAGAAGTGTCTTTAAAATGAAATCGAATCCCGTGTAAACGCACGGGATTTTGTGTTTTATGAGTAGAGAAAAAATTGTTGCTGAAATATTATTGAAATTAAATGCCGTTACGCTGCGAACAAATCCACCGTTTACTTGGGCATCAGGAATTAAATCGCCGATTTACACGGATAATCGTTTGCTGATTTCATTTCCACAAGAACGAGAAAAAATTGTGGAAACATTTTCGGAATTGATTGAAAGCGAGATACATAATTCTTACGGATTTGCCGGAACTGCAACAGCGGGAATTCCTTGGGCATCTTTTCTTGCGCAAAAACTTTTTAAACCGATGTTATTTGTTCGTTCGTCAGCAAAAGACCACGGCAAAGAGAATTTGATTGAAGGGAAAATTGAAACCGGAAAAAATTACATCGTCGTAGAAGATTTGATTTCTACAGGAGGGAGTTCCATCAAAGCTATTAATGCAGTCAGAGATGTCGGTGGAATTGTTGAGCATTGCATCGCAATTTTTTCGTATGAACTTCCGAAAGCAAAAATGAATTTTGAAAACCTGAATTGCAAACTTCACACACTCACCAATTTTACTTCTTTAATAGAAACTGCGATTGAAATGAAATATATTTCAGCAAATGAAAAAGAAATTATTTTGAAGTGGAAAGAAAACCTTAATTAATTGTCGTTGCGAACGAAGTGAAGCAACCTCGTAAATAATTACACATAATTTAGAAGATTGCTACGTCGCCTCGCTCCTCGCAAAGACAGCATATTTATATGAAAAAAATAGTTAAGTTAAACCGTTCGGTAATTCCCAGTTGTGATGTGAGTTCACTTTCACTACTGAAAACATTGGTGAAAGAAACAACGAACATTAAAGGCACTGGCGCGTACAAAATCGGCTTTCAACTTGCGCTTGCGTTTGGATTTTCGAAAGTGATTGACGCGATTCGCAAATATTCTTCGCTGCCAATTATTTACGACCATCAAAAAGCGGGAAACGATATTCCGGAAATGGGAAAACGATTTGCCGAAGCGTGCAAAGATGTTAACGCTGTAATTTTATTTCCCTTCACAGGACCAACGTCGGAACGGGAATGGATTCGCGCAGTGAAAAATCAAGAACTTGGAATAATTGTTGGCGGAGAAATGACGCACAAAAATTTTTTAGAAAGTGAAGACGGATTTATTCGCTACGATGCGCCGGATGATATTTATTCCATTGCCGCAGATGAAGGAGTGAATAATTTTGTTGTTCCGGGAAATAAACCCGAGAAAATTATGCAATATAAATTGTTGCTGGAAAAGAAAGGAATTAAAAATCCCGTGTTCTATTCTCCCGGATTTATTACGCAAGGAGGAAACGTTACCGATGCAGTGAAAGCCGCAGGAACAAATTATCACGCAATCGTTGGACGAGCGATTTACGAAGCGAAAGATATTGCGAAAGCAACAGAAGAAATTGTAAAGCAGTTAGCATTCAGCAAATAGCAATCAGCGATATATTATTGAATGAGGATTTTCGAATGACGAATTACCAATCACCAATTACTGCTGACGAACTCCATCACAATTGCGGAATCGCAGCGGTGCAATTAAAGCACAGCGTGAAGTCTTCCTCGAAAACACTTTCGTACATTTATCGCTTGCTGCTGAATCAACAAAACCGCGGACAGTTGAGTACAGGGTTTACTATTTACAATTCCGAAAAACAACAACTGCTCGATACATACAAAGACATCGGAAGCGTTGACGAAGTTTTTCAATCGCGGAACAAAGAATTTGTGAAGGATTTGTACGAACGGTTTGTCGGAACAAAAGGAATCGGACACGTGCGCTATTCAACTTCGGGAAGCGAAGAAAAAAATCTCGCGCAACCGTTTGAACGAATGCACGGCAACAAATGGAAATGGTTTACGTTTTGCTGGAATGGTAACCTTGCAAACTACCGCGAACTCAAAGAGCAACTGCTCGACGAACACGAGTATCATTTGATTCGCAACAACGACACGGAAATCATAATGCACTTTCTTGCGTTAGAATTGCGTGAGCGAAACATAACTAATTTGCCGACGGTATTTTCCAACATTGCGAAACGTTTTGATGGTTGTTTCAATGTTGCATTCCTGAATGCGCACGGAGAAATGATTATTGCGCGTGACCCGTTGGGAATGAGACCGGTTGTTTATGGAGAAAATGATGAAGTATTTCTCGTTGCTTCGGAAAGTAATGCGCTGGTGAATTGCGGCGTAACGAAGTACAAACATTTACCGCCGGGACATTTGATTTATGTGAATGCTAACGGCGAGCATCAAATTATTCCGTTCGCAGAATCGAAAAAGAAAGCGCACTGTTTTTTTGAATGGGTGTATTTTGCGAATGCAAGTTCCGTCATCAATGAAAAATCGGTGTACGTTACGCGCGCAAATTTGGGGAAGGAACTTGCAAAACGTGAGTGGATTCATAAAGACAAAACCGGAAAACTTCGCGACGATGTTATTGTTGTTCCCGTTCCCGATACTGCAAAAGCAAGCGCAGATGCAATGGCGTACGAATTGAAAATTCCATCAACGGAAGGATTGCTCCGAAATCGTTTTGTCGGAAGAACGTTTATTGAGGGTTCAATTCGCGAAGAACGAATTCGCAATAAATACACTGCGTTGCCCGAAGTTTTAAAAAATAAAATTGTGCTTCTCGTTGATGATAGTGTTGTGCGCGGTGCCACGACAAAACAACTTGTAAAATATTTGAAAACAGAAGGGGGCGCAAAAGAAGTGCATGTTCGAGTTGCCGCTCCGCCGTTACGCGGTCCTTGTTTCTATGGAATTGCAATGCCAACGGTGAATGAATTACTCGTTCCGCAATATGAAGGCAAACCAACAGATGGAGAAATTTCGGAAGAAGTTTTAAAACGTATTACACAAGATTTAGGCGCGGATTCACTTGTCTATCAAACTATTGACGGACTAGTGCGCAGTATTGGTTTTCCGGAAAAAGACTTGTGTCTTGCCTGCATCAACGGGAAATATCCAACAGAAAGCGGAAAGGAATTATTTGATGAGGCGTGGGAAGAATTCCGCAGCAGTGAATTAATTTTTTCAGAGAAGAAATCATGAGAATAATTTCCGGTGAATTGAAAGGACGAACGCTCGTTTCCGCAAAAGGCGTTGACGTTCGACCAGTTACTGACAGAGTGAAGCAAGTAATTTTCGATGTGTTTCAAACGCGGTTGAATTTAAAAAATGCCATCGTGCTTGATGCTTTTTGCGGAACGGGAAGTTTGGGATTTGAAGCGCTAAGCAGAGGAGCGAGCCGCGTTGTGTTTGTTGATGATTCAACAGATTCCCTTGATGTGTTGAAGAAAAATATTTCCAAACTATGCGTAGAAAGAAAATGCGACATTGTTCGCAGTGATGCAATGAATTATTTTGCACGATGCAAAGAAAATTTCAACCTTATTTTTGCCGACCCGCCGTACGCATTTGAACAAACGAACGAAATTCCGTTTCTTGTTTCCCAAAATAATTTGTTGAAAGTCAACGGCTTTCTTGTGATGGAACATTCAAAACAATTGGAAGATTGGAAAACTATGGAAAACGGTCAGCCGACTATTTCGTTCCAAAAAACTTTCGGCAATACTATTGTTTCTTTTTTTCAGAATAAAATTGAGGAAAACACAAAATGAAAATTGCAATTTACCCCGGAACATTTGACCCGATAACATTCGGACACATTGACGTACTCGAACGCGCCGCAGAAATTTTTGATAAAGTGATTGTCGCAGTTTCAACGCAATCGGGAAAAAATCCTTTATTCACGCTGGAAGAACGAATGGCGATGGTGCGCGACGTGGTGAAAAAGAAAAAAAATGTTTCGGTGGAAAGTTTTCATGGATTACTGATGCAATACGCAAAATCGAAAAACGCAATTGCAGTCGTTCGGGGTTTGCGCGCCATTTCCGATTTCGAATATGAATTTCAGATGGCGTTGACGAATAAAAAACTCGTTGCGGAAATTAACACCGTATTTCTGATGCCGAATGAAAAGTACACCTATCTCAATTCTACGATTGTCCGCGAGATTGCGTTATTCGGCGGCGACCTTTCAAGTTTTGTTCCTTCAAGCGTTGAAAAGAAGTTGAAGATTAAAGTTCTTGCCCTGAAGAAACTTTCCTCATAACTTTCTTGAGGAAATTAATCGTTCTTCTGCTGTCCAGTACCTTTTTGGAACTGATTTCTTCAAACTTTCGTTTTTTGCACAATCTCATGTTCCTAATCGTCCCCGTTGTTTTCACTGAGAAAAAATGAAATCACTTCTCCGATTACTTCCATACCTCAAACGCTACAAGAAAACACTTGCACTTGGTTTTTTTGCAATTGTTGTGAGCAATGTGTTTTGGCTTGTTACGCCTTTCATTGTCGGAAAATCTGTTGATACCTTGAAATCAAATTTTGATTCTGGAAAACTTTTTCAATACGGCGCACTCGTTACCGGTTCAATGTTACTCAGCGGATATTTTTCCTATCTCACGCGGCAAACCATTATTGTCATTTCCAGAAAAATTGAATTCGATTTACGCAACGATTTTATTTCGCATATTCAAAAACTTCCGTTACAGCATTTTCAAAATACGCCGACGGGCGATTTAATGTCGTATGCAACAAATGATTTGAACGCCATTCGAAACGTGCTTGGTCCCGGAATTATGTACACCAGCGATACCATTACGGGATTTCTCATGATAATTTCAATGATGCTTTCGCTCGATTGGAAACTGACAATGTTCACGTTGATTCCGCTTCCGTTAATTTCGTTTGCTGTGTATGCGCTCGGAAAAAAAGTTCACCATTTGTTCGATGAAGTGCAGGAACATTATTCCAAACTCACTACGCGCGTGCAGGAAAGTCTTTCGGGAATTCGTGTTGTGCGGGGATTTGTTCGTGAAGAATACGAGAAAAATCTTTTCAACAAAATGAGTTGGGAGTATCTCGAAAAAAATATGAAACTCGCGCGCGTGCAAAGTTGGATGTGGCCTCTAATGTTTATGCTTACGGGAATTTCAATTGTTATCGTAATTTTATTCGGCGGAAAAAATGTTATTGCGGGAACAATGTCGCTTGGAACGATGACGCAATTCATAATGTATCTCGGAATGTTGATTTGGCCAATGATTGCGTTCGGTTGGGTAGTAAATATTTTTCAACGCGGCGCGGCTTCGATGATGAGGTTTTGTAAAGTGCTGGATACTGTTCCGGGAATTAGGAATGAAGAATTAGGAATGAAGAATGAAGAAAACAAATTACGACTTGCGAATTACGAATTACGATTTGAAGGTTCAATTGAATTTCGAAATGTTTCCTTCACCCATAACAATAAAACTGAATCGGTGTTGAAAAACATCAATTTGAAAATAGAAAAAGGAACGACGCTTGCAATCGTAGGAAGAACGGGGTGTGGGAAAACTACATTGGTGAATCAGATTCCGCGATTGTATGATGTAAATGAAGGAGAAATTTTGATTGACGGAAATAATGTAAAAGAAATTCCGTTGGAAATTTTGCGAAGAAATATTGCCGTAGTTCCGCAAGAAACATTTTTATTTTCTTCAACCGTGAAAAAAAATATTACATTTGGAGTTGATGGCTCTTCGATGGAAGAAGTAGTTCGCGTTGCTGAAATTTCTCGTATTGCAAAAGATGTTGAAGATTTTCCGAACAAATACGAAACACTTGTCGGTGAACGCGGCATTACACTTTCCGGTGGGCAAAAACAACGAACATCAATTGCCCGCGCGTTAATGACGAATCCGAAAATACTTATTCTCGATGATGCGCTTTCTGCAGTTGATACACACACGGAAGAAGAAATTTTGCAAGGATTGAAAACGTTTATGAAAGAACGGACGAGCATCATTATTTCTCACCGAATTTCCACCGTGAAAGATGCGGATATGATTATAGTTCTTGATGATGGGGAAATTGCAGAACAAGGAACACACGACGAACTTATTTTGCTTGAAGGAATTTATGCAGAGTTAAATGAAAAACAAATGTTAGAAAAAGAATTGGAGGCAATATGACATCAATGAAAAATGAGGAATTACGAATGAAAAAGGAAACGACTAATTGCAAAAATATATTTTCAATAATACTACTGTTTATTTCGTTAAATGTTTTTTCTCAAAATACCATTGAGATAAAACCCCAAATTATCGAGCGTCAACTGCTTCTATACAATAATAAAGAGGATATAAACAAAGATATCGTTTGTATCAGCCCGCAGAGGAAAATGATTTTCAGCGAAGTTTCAGGGAATAAAATTTCATATTATTTTACCTCTATTGAGAAATTTACCACCGATAAGTTTACTATTGTCCGCGGAGGAAAAAATTTCTCTCCACAATTTCAATTTACTTCAGACCCGAATTTGATAACATATTCGTATTCTCAAAAAGACACTGCACAACATATTATCTATGATATTCGGTTTCGTTCGCGTGTCAACATCAAAAATTCGGTTGGCATTATCAATGCATATTATGTTTCTCCGAAAAGCGGAAATGTTCTTTACGAAGCAAATGAAGAATTAACTCCTGTAGTAAAACGAAGAAAAGAAATTGCCGGATTAAAGGTGATTCCTCCTTCAATTTATATAACTGATGCTGAAGGAGACCATTCACGATTTATTACCGACGGTTTTGCAGGTGATTGGTCGCCGGATGGAAAATGGTTTCTCGTCAAGAAGCCAAAACTCTATTCTGATTTTGAACGACAACGAACTGAAGTCGTGAAAAGAAGCAAAAGATATTTTCCTGACGAAAAGGAAAAAACGCTTTTTGATGTTACACAAACTCTTTGGGTGTATTCCGCTATTGGCGACCCGCTGATCGAGTTTGTGAATTATGATATGCCGGAATACATTCGCTGGTCGCCGCAATCCGATAAACTCATTCTCCGATGCAAAGAAGATTATGGTTTCAGTGTAATAGAAATTAATGAAACAAGCGCAGGGATTACCGTAAAAGAAATTACACATTTTGATAATGGTAATCCTGATATTGATATGAATGACCCTCTTATTTCGCCGGATGGAAAAAGTATTCTCTTCATTCGCTCGTCTTGGAATCGCGGATGGAAACAGTACGACAAAGAAGAATTGTGCATCGCAGATATTATCGGGGAAAATATATTTTCACTCACAAGCCAGAATGAACGAGTACGCGAATATCCATTGTGGTCTGATGATGGAACGATTTTACTCATACGAGACGATGCTACGTTTAACAACGAACGAGAAGTAAGTGTGGTTGAACTGATAATTCAAAACATCGAAGAATTATTTAAGTAATGCAAGACGAAGAAATTCTCGGTAAAGCGTACGACGCTCGTTTGATGAAGCGATTGTTGCAATATGTAAAACCATATCGCAAGTGGGTGTACTTTGCCATTGCGTTGAACGTCATCATCGCGGGATTAGGACCGGTGCGTCCGTACTTAACAAAAATTGCAATTGACGATTACATTTTGAAACACGATGCAAGTGGATTGTTATGGATTTCGCTTTCGCTATTTGGTGTGTTGGTGTTTCAAGCAATCGTGCAATACTTGAATACCTATTTCACTTCATGGATTGGACAGCGAACCATTTACGATATGCGCGTGGAAATATTTTCTCACTTGCAAAAACTTTCACTTCGCTTTTTCGATAAAACGCCGATTGGAAGATTGGTAACGCGTGTAACCAATGATGTGGAAACGCTGAACGAACTGTTTTCATCAGGAATTGTGATGGTGTTCAGCGATGTGTTTATCATTATTTGGATTGTGGTTTTTATGTTTTCGATGGATGTGAATTTATCGCTTGTTACGCTTTCGATTCTTCCGTTGCTCGTAATTTTAACTGCGTGGTTTCGTAAAGGCGCGAGAGATGCGTATCGTGAAGTACGAATTCAACTTGCGCGTATCAATACATTCGTGCAAGAACACATTACGGGAATGAATGTTGTGCAAATATTTCATCGCGAAGAAAAGGAGTTTGAAAAATTCAAATCAATAAATGAAGCGCACACGCAAGCGCATATTCGTTCTGTATTTTTCTATGCGGTGTTTTATCCCGGCGTAGAATTAATTTCTGCAATTGCAATCGGTTTGATAATTTGGTACGGCGGTGGAGAAGTTATTCAGAAAACAATTTCGCTTGGCGTGTTGATTTCCTTCATTCAATACACGGAAATGTTCTTTCGTCCGATTCGTGATTTGTCGGAAAAGTATAATATAATGCAAGCGGCAATGGCTTCATCGGAAAGAATTTTTAAATTGCTCGATGATGAAACGATAATTCATGATAGCAAGGAGCGAGGAGTGCGGAGTTTGGAGAAACGGAGTGATGGAGAAGTGGAGTATGGGAGAAGTGGGGATGATGAGAAGGGAACGATTGAATTTCGAAATGTGTGGTTTCGATATGATGATGAATCGGGAAGAAATGCAAAAGGAAAAATGCAAAAGGAAAAAAGTAATGGAAAATCCCTCGATGGAGTCTATCCCGTTCACGGGACTCGGGATGACGGAAATGGTGAACTTCCCCAACCCCCAACCTCCAACCTCCAACCAAGCGATGAATGGATTTTGAAAAACGTTTCTTTCACGATTGAACAAGGAACAACAACTGCATTTGTCGGTGCAACGGGAGCGGGGAAATCTACGATTGCTAATTTGCTTCTGCATTTTTACGAAATTCAGCGGGGAGAAATATTCGTTGATGGCATTGATATTCGACTTATTCCGCAACAAGAATTACGCAAGCGATTTGCCGTTGTGTTGCAGGATGTATTTTTGTTTTCCGGCGATGTAAAAACAAATATTACGCTTGGGAATGAAAAGTACTCATTGGAAGAAATTCAACGGGCGGCAAAAACTGTTGGCGCAGATTCATTCATTGAAAAACTTCCCAAACAATACGACGAAGAAGTAAAAGAACGCGGCGCGACACTTTCCGTCGGACAAAAACAATTACTTGCATTTGCCCGCGCTTTAGTAACGAATCCCGAAATACTCATTCTCGACGAAGCGACATCATCGGTTGATACGGAAACGGAACAATTGATTCAGCAAGCGATAACGGTATTACTCAAAGACAGAACTTCTATTGTGATTGCGCATCGTCTTTCCACAATTCAACACGCGGATAAAATAATTGTGCTACATAAAGGAGAAATCCGCGAACAGGGAAATCATCAAGAACTGCTTTCGCTTGGAGGAATTTATTTCAAGTTGTATCAGTTGCAGTTTAAAGGGCAGGAAATTTCTTCAGTTGCGAGTTAGTAGTTACGAGTTACTATTGTAATAATACGCTCCCGCAAATTCATCTTCTACTTTCTTTTTCTTCCCGCTCCATTCTTTGATTGATATTTTATATACAGATGTTCGCGCAAGTTCTTCGGGTTGAATTTCGCGGTAATCTTTTCCTTCCTGTAAATGCGGAGCGTACTTGTTCATCAATAATTGCAACGCGTGTTTTTGTTCGATTTCATTTTGAAGAATTGTTGCAGTCCCGAACACAACTACTCCCGAATACTCACAACTAAATTCTAATGCTGTATCTGCAGGAAGCAACCTTCCCATTTCTGAAATACTGAAACAAACTTTTTCTTCGCGTTCAATATTGGTGCGTGTTCTTCCTCTGTTAGCTGTGTGCATAAATATACAGTGCGTTGTTTCATCATAGACAAACAAATTGCTATTGATAAACGGCTGTCCATCATTCACGGTTGCAAGATAACCGATTGGTGTGTGCCGAAGAAACTCTTGTATCCACGTTTCATCTTCTACACCTCTGTCTTTGCGGCGAAGTTCGGTGAGTTGTTTTTCTCTTGATTCATTTTGCATTAGCGTTCTAAAATAATTTCAATTGTTGTTTTTCTTTTTCATCCCTTAGGAACGAATCATACCGAATATTCGGAAAATGTTTATTCAATCCGTAGCGGGAAGAGTTTTTCTTAAATAATATATCAATCATTTCTGCATACTTTCCTTCACCGCGAAAACGTTTTCCCCATTCCGCATTGTTTAATTTTCCGCCGCGCATTTCTTTCAAATGATTGGTAATCTTTTTTGCTCTGTCGGGAAAGTTTCTGTTCAGCCAATCAACAAACAACGGCTCAACGGAATACGGAAGTCGCACAATTATATAACCTGCATACATTGCTCCGTGCAAAGAAGCCGCTTTCAATATGCTGGGAATTTCTTCATCGTTTAATCCGGGAATTATCGGCGCAACATTTACTCCCACGGGAATTTTTGCTTCTGCAAGTTTGGCAATTGTTTCCAAACGTTTTTCCGGGCGTGATGTGCGCGGCTCCATAACATTCGTCAAATCGTTATTCAAACTTGTTACGGAAACGAGAACATGCACAAGTTGATGTTCCGCGAGTTTTTGGAGAATATCAATATCGCGTTGAATGAGCGCGTTCTTCGTTACAATGCCAACGGGATTACGATACTTTAAAAATACTTCCAAACATTTACGCGTAATTTCCAACTTCCGTTCAATCGGTTGATAACAATCGGTATTTCCCGATAACGCAATCATCGAAGGTTTCCAATTCTTTTTCTGAAATGCTTCCTCCAACAATTGCGGCGCGTCTTCTTTCACCATTATTTTTGTCTCGAAATCAAGTCCGGCAGAAAAGCCAAGATACTCGTGTGTCGGTCGCGCATAGCAATAAATACAACCGTGTTCGCATCCCCGGTACGGATTTAAACTGTAGGTAAACGGAATATCGGGCGAATCATTCTTTGCTAAAATTGTTTTCGTTGCATCTTTAAAGAACGTTGTTTTGATTGCATTCTTTTCTTCCTCTTCATAGAAATCGTTTTCCAATTCAAGAGGTTCAAAACTTGTATTGAGAAAACGGTTGGGTGGATTGAAACCCGATGCGCGACCGTGTTCGTTTTCCGTTTCGTATGCGGGGAGTCCTTTTGTCTCTTTGAAGTTCATAGCAAAACCTGCTCGTAACAGAGCAACTAAAAATCCAAATCCCCCGGCTCGCCGTTGAGGATTCTTCCTTCAATAAGATTTTGTTTATGGGACTTCGCCAGTTCTTTCATCGAGTCGCGGTATTGTTTATCTAAATGGGGTTCAAAAGGAATACCGATATCAATACGGTTGCGGTATTCGCGGAACGCATTTTCCAACTCATTGGCAAGAAACGTCCGTTGACATTTTTTTGCCGCCTTGATAATACCATCGCGCCAATCGTCGTTGCTTTCAATTTCAACGAGGTCCGGAACCCGTTTCAAAAATTCAAATGCCTGTTCGACTTCTTCCTCTTTTTCTGATGTCAAATTTCTTTCGACCACGCGGAAATATTTTAAGAGTTTCGGTTCTTCAAATTGTTTGATGAAATCTTCGATGATGCGCATATCTGCAAACGATATATACGGCCGGGTATCGGGTTTGGAAGGAGGGGTTTCTGCCGCCTTCTTTTCCCGTTCTATTCTGGATTTATTCCTGACGAGGTCTATATACACCTTCTCCTTTTCGCCCCGCACATCCGGTAACGACATCAGCCCCGATGTTCCTTTTCTTCCGTCATAAAACATATACCACTCGGGTATAATGATAGTCTCGTCATCATCGCGCGTATAATTATTCTTGTATTCAGTATAGTCCTGCCAGTTACTCAACCAGTGTAATTCCTCCTGAAAATCATTCGAGAGGACATAGGAAATATACAACTCGATTTCTTCTTCGGTAATCGGTTCAAGAAAGGGACAGTTTTCAATGTCGGATTCCCAATACACGAAATCCACCGTGGTTTCTATTTC
>JAGXRH010000168.1 GCA_018335975.1 Ignavibacteriales bacterium | reverse complement strand
CGTGTTGGTTCGAAGGAATTCGCTGTTACGATACAAAGAAAGGTTCAGCGATTTTCCGGTTGGATGCACACGTACGCCGTTTGTATGATTCGGCAAAAATTTATCATGCGGAAATTCCGTACACACAAGCGGAATTTGAGCAAGCGATAATTGATACGATAAAGGTAAATAAAATGCCGAAGTGTTACATTCGTCCGATTGTGTATCGCGGTTACGGTGATGTTGGTGTCAATCCGCTGAAATGCCCTGTTGATGTTGCGGTTGCTGTTTGGGATTGGGGAAAGTATTTGGGCAGCGCAGCGTTGGATGAAGGAATTGAAGTTTGTATTTCTTCGTGGCAGCGTAATGCAACAAACACCACTCCAGCGCTTGCAAAAGCCGCCGGTAATTATCTCAACTCGCAACTCATTAAAATGGAAGCAGTGTTGAGCGGTTACGCAGAAGGAATTGCGCTTGACCGTAACGGAATGGTGAGCGAAGGAAGCGGTGAAAATTTATTTGTCGTACGCGATGGCGTGATTTACACCTCTCCGGTTGCGTCGGGAATATTGCTCGGGATTACGCGCGATACCGTGCTTAAATTTGCGCAAGAGGAAGGAATTCCGATTCGTGAAACGCAAATCCCGCGAGAATTTTTAATGATTTCCGACGAACTTTTCTTTACCGGAACAGCGGCAGAAATTACTCCGATACGTTCCATTGACCATTTAACAATTGGAAATGGAAAAATGGGTCCGATAACGAAACGAATGCAAGAAAAATTCTTTGATGTTGTCCATAGCGGAAACGATACGCACGGCTGGTTAAGGTTCATTACAGCAAAAAATCAAAATGGCGATGTTAAAGTCGGCAACAAAAAACTTGAAGCAGTTGTATGAAACTCTATGACGTTGCCGTTGTTGGCGCAACAGGATTAGTCGGAAGAAAAATCATTCAAGTTCTCGAAGAACGGAATTTTCCTGTGGGAAGTCTGCGTTTGTATGCGTCGGAAAAATCTCTCGGGAAAGAAATTTTTTTTCAAAACAGATTAGTGAAAGTGGAATTACTTTCTCCAAAAGATTTTCACGCTCACGAATTTGTCTTTTTTGCCGCCGGAGCAAAAGTGAGCAAAGAGTTTGCGCCCATCGCTGCAAAAGCAGGAGCAATAGTGATTGATAATTCGAGCGCATTCAGAATGGAAAAAAATATTCCTCTCGTTGTTCCCGAAGTCAATCCACTTGCATTGTTGCATCACAACAATATTATTGCAAACCCGAATTGTTCGACGATTCAAATGGTCGTTGCGCTGAAACCGTTGCACGATAAATATAAAATCAAACGTATTGTTATAACGACGTTTCAATCCGTTGCCGGCGCGGGACAAAAAGGTATTGACCAACTCGATGATGAATTGCAATCCATTCCCGTTCGTTACAAAAAATTTCCACATCGCATTGCGCATAACATTCTTCCGCAAGTTGATGATTTTGTGTTTGATGGTTACACAAAAGAAGAACACAAAATGGTGAACGAAACCAAAAAAATTATGGGCGACGCGATGATTCAGGTTTCTGTAACCTGTACTCGCGTCCCTGTGTATTTAGGTCATAGTGAATCCGTGAATGTTGAATTCAAAAAGAAAATTGACGTTGATGAAGCGCGAAATATTTTGCGAAAAGAAAAAGGCATAATCGTTGTTGATGAACCGGAAGGCAATTATTACCCGATTGCATTGATGTGCCACGATAAAGACGAAGTGTTTGTCGGAAGAATTCGCAAAGATGAAACCGTGAAGAGCGGTTTGAATATGTGGATTGTTGCTGATAATGTTCGCAAAGGCGCGGCGACAAACGCGGTGCAGATAGCGGAAGAGTTGATAAAAGTTTAACAGAAAACATTTTAGAAGAAAGAAATATACTATGGGTTTAACATTTATTGATGGAACGGTTTCTCATTCATCGAAAAAAGCGTCAGTTCGATTTTTAGTTGATAGTGGTGCAACCTACACATTATTAAGTAAAAATGTTTGGCAAGCAATCGAACTTGAGCCAACTCGTTCATTATCTTTTTCTCTTGCCGACGGAACAATCATTGAACGAAATATTTCTGAGTGTTTTATTTCATTAAAGCAAGGAGAAGGGCACTCACCTGTAATTTTAGGGGAAGAGGGCGATGAGCCATTGCTTGGAGTTGTTACGTTAGAAATTTTGGGATTAACACTTAATCCATTTAATCGCACGTTGCAACCGATGAAAATGATGTTGGCATGATTAGTAATATGTCTATTCATATCACTCGTTTTCCTCACGCCGAAGGAATTTCGCTTCCGCAATATCAAACCAATGGTTCTGCGGGAATGGATTTATTTGCAGCGATTGAAAATGAAATTACGATTTTACCGATGCAAATTGCAATTGTTCCAACGGGATTTGCAATTTCACTTCCTAATGGATTTGAAGCGCAAGTTCGTCCGAGAAGCGGATTAGCAGCAAAGTATGGAATCACAATCGTGAACTCTCCCGGAACTATTGACTCCGATTATCGCGGCGAAATAAAAGTGATATTGCAAAATTTAGGAAAAGAAAATTTTCTCATTAAACGCGGCGATAGAATTGCACAAATGGTAATTTCCAAATACGAAAAAATTGAATGGAATGAAGTCGCTTCCCTCGATGACACGGAACGCGGTGCAGGTGGATTTGGACATACGGGAGTTGGTAAGAAGTAAGAAGTAAGAAGAAGTTTCTCTTTACGGTTTTATGGAAGATTCGAAATCAGAATTTCAAGATTCTAATGTGGTAATTCATCTTGTCGGCGGGATAATTCTTTTTCTTCTGTTGTTGTATGTTGTTCAATCAATTCTCTCACCGTTTATTGTACTCGCCGTCATTACGTACACGCTCTATTCCGTTCGTTCTCATGCTTTTGCCCGAACACTCCTCATTATTTCGTTTGGTGTTTTTTTTATCTGGTTTTTATCTTTACTCACAAGCGCATTAACACCGTTCATTCTTTCGTTTCTCGTTGCGTATCTTCTTCACCCGGTTATCACGCGCTTTGAGAAACGTTCTATTCCGCGATGGGTGACATCGGCAGTGGTGTTATTCCTCGCCACCGGCACGGTAGTATTTGCACTTTACCGGGTTCTTCCCTCCGCAGTAGTGCAAATAACGGAATTGATTCATAATTCCCCCGCGATAATTGAGAACATAACTCTCTACACTCAAACGGGCAGGATCTATGAAATTCTCACAAGTATCGGAATTCCTGTTCATGAACTTCAACAAAGAATAAACACATTGATTTCCTCGAGCGTCGGTGAATATGGAAATTCATTTTTAGAGGGAACAAAAAGTTTTTTTACGACGATTGCGGAAATTTTTTCGAGGATATTTAATATTATTCTCATTCCCTTTCTTTCGTTTTATATACTGAAAGATTTTCCAGCGATTAAAAAATATATTCAATCGTTCATTCCCGTTGAGCGTTCCGAACAGATAACGGGTATTGTGCGGAGAATTGATATTCTCCTTTCTGAATATGTTCGGGGCGCGTTTACCGTTGCATTGATGCTTGGTATAGTTATCGGCACAATGCTAACCCTTGTTGGTATTCAATACTCTATCGCGATTGGCTTAATAATGGTGCCGCTGTATTTCATTCCGTTCTTCGGATATTTTTTCGTTTCCATCGTAACGCTTATTGCGGCATTGATAAGCGGTGAACCAACGACGGTGAAACTCATTGCCGGATTAGCAATAATTGGGACTGCGGTCATTCTAGATATGGCTGTGTTGGCACCAAAGTTTATTGGAGAAAAAATTGGTATTCATCCGGTAGTGCTTGTGTTCGCTTTATTTGTCTTCGGTACGTTGTTTGGTTTCATCGGATTAGTTGTTGCCGTTCCCTCCACCGCAATAATTCTGATGTTGTTCAATGAATGGAGAGGGAAGAGTAATTAGTAAATGGTAATTCGTAATTAGTCTTAATTCTTGAGATTCTTTTTTTTCTACCAATTACAAATTGCAAACAAAGAATGACGAATCCACAAACTAAAAACGGTATGTTGTATCTGGTTTCCACTCCCATCGGAAATTACGATGATATAACTCTTCGCGCAATAAATGTTTTAAAAGAAGTTGACCTTGTCGTTTGCGAAGAGCGAAAAGAGGGAAATCGTTTACTTTCACATTATGGAATTATAAAACCAATCGCGCAAATCAATGAACATAATGAATCTGCCGCATCTGCTATTATTCTCGATGAATTGAAAAGCGGAAAAAATATTGCGCTGATTTCCGATTGCGGTACGCCGTTATTTTCTGACCCGGGAACAATTCTTGTGAAGAAAGCAATTCAAGAAAGAATAAAAGTTACCGCAATTCCCGGTTCATCTTCCTTGTTGCCGGCGTTGATTACTTCCGGTTTTGATATGAAACAATTTTTGTTTTACGGATTTCTTTCACCGAAACGAGAAAATAGAATTTTAGAATTACAAAAACTCAGAAATGAAAAACGAACGTTTGTTCTGATGGATACGCCGTATCGTTTGTTGCAAGTTCTCCGTGATATGTCGGAAGTATTGAAACAATCTAGAAAAATTTCTGTTGCATTTAATTTAACAATGGAAGATGAAACAATCGTACGCGGTTTTCCTTCTGAGCTCTATAAACATTTTTCCGAAACAAATCCCAAAGGCGAATTTGTCATCGTTGTAGAAAATTTAAAATAAAAGTACTTGTCTTTCCCGTGAAAGCGGGAATCCAATAATATGGTCAATCCCAATTTCAAAATAATTTCCAAACGATCCTCCATTGATAGAAGCGGAGTTTTTTCCGAATCATTTATTCCAAGAGGAACAGAATTATTTCACTACGAGGGTGAACTGATTTCTTCCGAAGAAGCATTGAAACGCGAAAGCGATAACACACGCGAAGGTATTTACACATTTTGGTTAAATGATGAATGGGCAATTGACGGATGGGAAAAAGGAAACATTTCAAAATATCTCAATCATAGTTGCGCTCCAAATTGCAGTTATAATATCTCCGAACATCACATTTCTATTTTTACTGAACGCGATATTTTCCCTAACGAAGAACTTACCATTGATTATGATTATGATGCCGATGCCGAACTGACTCGTTGTCTTTGCGGTTCGGATGATTGCAGAGGATTTATCAATAGTACGAACTATGAAAAAGAAGCCCAAACATCTTTCTGAAAAAAAAAAGAAAAAAATGAAACGACCCGCGGAACGAAGAAACGAATTTACTGCTACGTATGCATGTGCAGTTTGCGGCGAAGAAAATGAAGTGTTCATTGAGTTACGTAATGGAAATAAACAAACACTTGTAGAAGATTGCGAGATTTGCTGTCGTCCGAATGTGTTAAATATTCTTGTTATTCCTGCCGCTGGAGAGGGAGATGAAGACAGTATTTTGATAGACGTAGAGTTTGAAGGATAATTTATTTTCGTTTTTGAAATTGGTTCTTCGATGACGAAGAACCAATTTTCATTTTAAATATTTTAGAAAAAGAAAGCAGTATATTCTTCGCAAAAATTTTAGTAATAATTGTCATCCCGAGCGAAGTCGAGGGATAATTACTCTCACGAAATGAATAACAAATTTAACTGGAAACATATAGCAAAACTTCTTCTCTCTTCACGTTTCATTGATGAAGTGGAAGAGCAAGAACTTATTCCGCTAAAAAAAATAACATATCAGTTTTCTGCAAAGGGGCACGAACTTTCGCAGATTTTACTTTCTTTGTTCATCACGAATAAACACGATGGTGCAAGCGTGTATTATCGTTCGCGTCCGTTTGTGCTTACTCAAGGATTAACGATCGAAGAAGCGTTTGCAAGTTCGATGGCGAAATCAAAAAGTATCAGTGGAGGAAAAGATATTGGCGTTGTGTTCAATATGAAGTCGCGCGGTAAAGCAACAATTCTTCCAACGTCCGGTGATGTCGGTTCGCAATACACTCCCGCAATTGGTTGGGCGCAAGCGATTCAGTATTACCAAAAAGTTTTAAAAGAGAAAGAATGGAATGATGCGATTGCTGTTGCTTGCGGCGGCGATGGTTCGGTTGCGAGTAATGGATTTTGGTCTGCGCTGAACATTGCTACGACTTTAAAACTTCCGATTCTGTTTTGCATTGAAGATAACGGTTACGGAATTTCAACACCGGGTGTTTTGCAAACTCCGTACGGAAATATTTCCGCAAACTTGAAATCATTTGGAAATCTTTTTATCCTTGAGGGAGATGGAAGCGAACCGAAAGAAGCATCGCAAATAATTTCCAAAGCAGTGGAATATGTTCGCAAAGGAAATGGCGCGTGTTTGCTTCATCTCAAAGTTCCAAGAATTATGGGACATTCTTTTGTTGATACGCAATCATATAAAACAGAAAAGCAAAAGAAAGGTGAACAACAACGCGACCCGCTTTTAAAACTTAAAAAATATCTCATTCCAAAAATTCTTTCTGAAAAAGATTGGAAGACATTGGAAGCTGAAACGTTGAAAGAAGTTCACACTGCGAAAGAAAAAGCATTAGCGCAAAGTGAACCGGAAATTGATTCAGCGAAGAAATTTGTTTTTTCAAGTGAAATGGTTGGAGGGTTGAGTTTGGAGGTTGGAGAAAATATTCAAACCCCAAACCCCAAACCCCAAACCTCAAACCGTGTAACTATGATTGAAGCAATTCGCCGCACACTTGAAAATGAAATGCAGCAAAATTCTCGCGTTGTAATATTCGGAGAAGATGTTGCGGTGAAAGGTGGAGTTCACGGCGCAACAGTTGATTTGATGAATAAGTTTGGAAGAGAACGCGTGTTTGATACATCGCTTTCGGAAGAGGGAATTATTGGTCGAGCGGTGGGAATGTCGCTTGCTGGATTAAGAGCGGTTCCGGAAATTCAATTCCGAAAATATGCTGACCCCGCGACAGAACAAATCAACAATTGCGGAACGATGCGATGGCGAACGAACAATAATTTTTCCGCGCCGATTGTTGTGCGCATTCCCGTTGGCGTTGGAAAGAAAACCGGCGACCCTTGGCATAGTGTAACTGGAGAAGCGATTTTTGCGCACACCATAGGTTGGCGAATTGCCTTTCCATCGAATGCGGAAGATGCAGTTGGTTTGCTTCGTTCTGCGTTGCGTGGAAATGACCCGACAATGTTTTTTGAACATCGCACGTTGTATGATTCACTCAATGCGCGGCGACCGTTTCCCGATGAAAATTTTATTCTTCCGTTTGGAAAAGCAAATGTTGTGCAAGAAGGAAATGATGTTACAATTGTGAGTTGGGGAGAAATGTTACATCGAAGTGTTGAAGCGGCGAAGTTGTTAGATGTTCACCCGCCTCGGAGGGCAAGTGTTGAAATTATTGATTTGCGAACAATTATTCCGTGGGATAAAGAAACAGTTTTGAATTCCGTAAAGAAAACGGGAAAATGTTTACTCGTTCACGAAGACCAAATGACCGGAGGTTTCGGCGCGGAAATTTCTGCTACGATTTCGCAAAAAATATTTCAATTTCTCGATGCGCCGATTGTTCGTGTTGCAACTTCTGATAATCCAATTCCGTACAATTTGGGATTGATGGAAGAAGTTGTGCCTTCAATTGAAAAGATAAAAATGGAATTAGAGAAATTGATTGCGTTTTGATGTTTCGACTTCGCTCAACATGACGTGGGATTTTGGATTTGCGATATGAGATTTGAGATGTGCGTATATTTAGTGCGAAAATTTTTAACTCAAAAAAATTATGGCAAAAAATAAAACAATAACAGTAAAAGGAACTGAGATAACTATTATTCAGCAGCATAATGATGATTATATTTCTCTTACTGATATGGTAAAATCATTCGGTGATGAATCAATTATTACCAATTGGCTTCGCAACAGAAATACGATTGAATTTCTGGGCATTTGGGAATTAATCAATAACCCCAATTTTAAACCCCTCGAATTCGAGGGGTTTAAAAAGCAGGCAGGATTAAACAGTTTTTGGATTTCTCCTAAAAAGTGGATTGATACAACAAATGCTATCGGATTATTATCAAAGTCCGGAAGATACGGTGGAGGAACTTTTGCTCATAAAGATATTGCGTTTGAGTTTGGTAGTTGGTTAAGTGCAGAGTTTAAGTTGTATCTTATCAAAGAATTTCAACGCTTAAAAGACAGCGAAAGTGACCGTCTCAAATTAGAATGGAACCTCCAACGCACGTTAGCAAAAGTCAATTACCAGATTCATACGGATGCTATCAAAGAAAATTTGATTCCGAAAGAACTCAGTAAACAAGAAATAAATTTTGTGTATGCTAACGAAGCAGATATGCTGAACATGGCTTTGTTTGGCATGACGGCAAAACAATGGAGAGATGCGAATGAGAAAGCACCTGCCCGACTTCATCGTTCAGGCGGGGAAGGCAATATTCGTGATGCGGCAACCATAGAACAATTAGTAGTGTTATCAAACATGGAAAGCATCAATGCAGTTTTAATTCATCAGGGTTTGCAGCAAAGCGAACGCTTGATACAACTGAACAAAATTGCTATTACGCAAATGAAATCGCTTTTGTCGAATACGAATTTGAGGAAGTTGAAATAATTATTTTTTCACGCTAAGGCGCAAAGCCGCTAAAAACATTCTTTACATCTTTGCTTGAATAATTAAAAACTATGAATCTGTTTCTAACACAACTCCAATCCAAAATCCTCGTCTTTGATGGCGCGATGGGAGTGTCGTTGCAAAATCAAAATTTATCCGCAGATGATTTCGGCGGAAAAGAATACGAAGGATGCAACGAATATCTTCTCGTCTCAAAACCAAGCGCAGTGGAAAAAGTTCACGAAGGATTTCTTTCCATTGGCTGCGATGTAATTGAAACGGATACATTCGGCGGAGCGAGTATTGTCCTTGCGGAATATAATTTGCAAGAGCGTGCATACGAACTGAATTTCAAATCCGCGCAACTCGCAAAACGAATGGCGAATGATTTTTCTACCAAAGAAAAACCGCGATTCGTTGCGGGTTCTATTGGTCCGACAACAAAACTTCCATCGCTTGGTCATATTACGTTTCGTGAAATGCAACAATCATTTTACGAACAAACTGCGGGACTCATTGAAGGCGGCGTTGATGTGCTATGCGTTGAAACGTGTCAGGATATTTTACAAACAAAATCTGCGCTCGCGGCGATTTACGATTATTTTTTAGAAAAGAAAATTCGTATTCCCGTGATTGTTTCCGTAACGATTGAAACGATGGGAACAATGTTAATGGGAACGGAAATTTCTGCAGCGCTCACTGCCATCGAACCGTATGATATTGTTGATGTGATTGGAATGAATTGCGCAACGGGACCGAAAGAGATGGAAGAAAATGTTCGCTACTTGTGTCAAAATTCTCCGAAGCATATTTTCGTAATGCCGAATGCAGGACTTCCGGAAAACGTTGACGGAAAAGCGTGTTATCATTTATCTCCCGATGAATTGGAACACTGGATGAAACATTTCGTAAATGATTTGGGAGTGAATATTATCGGTGGTTGTTGCGGAACTACGCCGGAACATATTTCTAAACTTGTGAAAGTTGCGGAAGAGTTTAATAATAGTTACGAGTTACGAGTTACGAGTTCAGAAACTCGTAACCAGAAACTCGCAACTCGTAAATTTTCGTACACTCCAAGTTGTTCTTCAACTTATTCTTCGCAAACATTGCGTGTAGAACCAGCGCCATTATTAGTCGGTGAGCGGTGTAATGCAAACGGTTCAAAAAAATTTCGAGAACTGTTGCTTGAAGAAAATTACGATGCAATGGTGCAAATGGCGAAAGAACAAGTTCAGGAAGGAGCGCACGTGCTTGATGTTTGCGTTGCATACGTTGGTCGCGATGAAGTGCGTGATATGCGTGAAGTGATGAAACGATTCAATACGCAAGTTACGATTCCAATGATGATTGATTCGACGGAAACGAATGTGATTGAAGAAGCACTACAGCATTGTGCAGGACGGGCGATAATCAATTCCATAAATTTAGAAGATGGCGAAGAACGAATGGCGCACGTTCTTCCGTTGTGTAAAAAATACGGAGCCGCAGTTGTTGCACTCACGATTGATGAAAAAGGTATGGCGAAATCTGCGCAATCAAAATTTGAAATTGCAAAACGCATTCGTGATTTAGCAGTGGATAAATATGGAATGCGCGATGAAGATTTAATTTTCGATACACTCACATTTACACTCGGAAGCGGCGATGAAGAATTTCGGAAATCAGCGATGGCGACGATTGATGCGATTCGACTTATTAAACAAGCGTATCCGAAATGTTATACGAGTCTCGGCGTATCGAATGTTTCGTTTGGACTCAATGCGCATTTGCGACACGTTCTCAATTCAGTTTTTCTTCATTACGCTATTGAAGCGGGACTTGATATGGCGATTGTTCACGCAAGTAAAATTATGCCGCTGTATAAAATTGAAGAGAAGGGGAGAGAGCTTTGCAAAGAATTGATTTTTGATGAACGTCAATACGAAGAAGTTGTTGCTTAATAGTTTTCAGTATTCTGCTTCGAATTGTAAACAATGAGCAATCGCAAATACTTTTCGTTGCTTGCACTTGCATTCTTTCTTGCTATTGTTATTCACATTTTATTTTTGGTGAATGGATTTTTCGCAACCTCTGCTGATGAATCCGGTCGCACACTCGATGCATACTTTTGGATAACAAATAACGCTCAGCTATCCGATGTCTGGCTTCCGTTTTATCGCATTCTGCTTGGAAATGCGTTATTGCTTTATCACGATTTATTCATCGTTCCAAGAATTATTTCTTTCCTTTTTGGAATTGGAGTATTAGGGATTATCGTTTGGTTGACGAATGAACTTTTTCAAAAGAAAGAAATTGCCATCGTTGCTGCTTTATTGACTGTTATCTTTCCATCTCGAATAATTCTTTCCGTTGTGCCGCTTACGGAAATCATTTTTATTTTTTTTATTCTTTGTGCTTTCACATTTTACATTCGCTGGTGCAATACCAAAAAAAATCTTTCGCTAATTCTTGCAAGTGTATTTTTTGGAATAACAACGACAATTCGCTATGAAGGATGGCTCTTTGCTTTTGTCTTTCTTCTCTTTCTACTCTATCGAAAATTTATTGCGAAAGAATTGAGCATCACATTTACTGCATTTATTTTGATTTGTATTTTGCTTTGTTCCTTTCCGTTGTATTGGGTTGTTGATAATGCGTTACGAGAAGGAAGTCCGTTATATTTTCTTACAAAAACTTCAACCAATTACGAACGAATGCCAACATCATTTCTCAAACTCATTTGGCGGAATGTTGCATCACAATTTATCGTTTGGAATTTACTTTCGCTTAATATTTTAGGAGCGGTTGCGATATTTTTAATATCTCAAACAAATTCCTCTGTCAGACAAATGAGTGTGCTTATGGGAATTCCATTTTTTCTTGTTGCATTATTTCAACTTTTTGGTCATACGCTTCCCACTCATAATCCCTGGCGAATTGCATCCGTTTGGGGTGTATTGCTTCTTCCGTTCACAAGTTATTTTGTCAGAGAAAAATATTTTTTATCGTCGAAGAAATATTATAGTATTGCAATTCTTTTCATCGTTTTATGTTTTGGGCAAACATTGTATTTTGCACGCCATTCGTATTTTACACAGGAGGAAAAACAGGCGGGAGAATTTCTTGAACAACATAATCTCAATGAAAGTCATCAGAGAATGCTCATTGAAAATCCCGATTGGTATTATTTGAATATTATGGTAGCCTCGCAGCATCCGAAAAAATTTCTATTCAATTCCGGTTTCAATCCTTATGAGCCGAAACAACTTATTGTGAATACAGAATTAGAGCTGAATAAAACATTGTTGCAAGAAAAGCAAATTGATTATCTCGTAATGAAATCCCCCCGATACAAAAACTTTCTTTCTCAATATTCGTTTATTCAAAAAGAAAAAGATTTTGGTGAATGGAGCATTTATAAATTCATAAAAGAAAACAAACAGTGAACAAAATAATTTTAAAACCTGAACGCGAAAAATCACTTCTCCGAAAACATCCGTGGATATTTACCGGCGCAATAAAAAGCGTTGATGGAAAACCAAGCAATGGAGAAACCGTAGAACTATTTTCTTACGATGGAAAATTTCTTGCTCGCGGCGCGTACTCAATGCAATCACAAATTGCTTGTCGTGTTTGGTCGTTTGATGAACGTGAAGAAATCAATACAGATTTTTTTCTAAAACGATTACAAACGGCAATCCAACTTCGTGAAGGTTTGAACGAAAAAATAAATTCAAACGCATATCGTTTAGTTAATGCTGAATCCGATGGATTACCGGGAGTGGTGATTGATAAATACGATGAATTTCTCGTGTGTCAATTTCTCACATCGGGAGCGGAGTTTTGGAAAAAAGAAATTGTTGAACAAGTTTCAAAACTTGTTTCTTGCAAAGGAATATATGAGCGAAGTGATGTTGATGTTCGTTCGAAAGAAGGATTGGAAATTTCTTCAGGAGTTTTGTTTGGAGAAGAGCCGCCCGAATTTATTCAAATAGAAGAAAGCGGATTGAAATTTTTTGTAGATATAAAAAAAGGACACAAAACCGGATTCTATCTTGACCAACGAGCAAACAGAAATTTTCTTTCCACATTTGTGAAAGGAAAAACTGTGTTGAATTGCTTTTCGTACACGGGAGGATTTTCTGTTCACGCATTGAAAGGCGGCGCAACCGATGTTACCAATGTAGATTCTTCTATGAACGCATTGGAATATGCAGAACAAAATGTTTTGCTCAACGCATTTTCTTCCGAGCAAGTTGATAATGTGTGTGGTGATGTGTTTCAATTTTTACGGCAATGCAGGGATTCGCGAAAGCAATTTGATGTTATTATTCTCGACCCGCCAAAGTTTGTTGAATCAAAAATGAATTTGGATAAAGGAGCGCGCGGTTACAAAGATATAAACTTGCTTGCTTTCAAAATTCTGAAACCAAACGGAATTCTTTTCACATTTTCTTGTTCGGGATTAATGCCAACGGACTTATTTCAAAAAATTGTTGCAGATGCTGCGCTTGATGCACAACGTGATGCACAATTTCTTTTTCGTCTTACACAATCTTGTGACCATCCGATTTCAACTTCTTTTCCCGAAGGAGATTATTTGAAGGGATTTGTTTGTCGGATTAAGAATTAGGAAGTAAGAAGTAAGAAATCAGAAGTCAGAAGCCATACAATCGGATATTATAAACTCCAACTCCAAAATCTAAAACCTAAATTCTCTTGATGAAATATAAACTCACAATCGAATACAACGGAACACGATTTTCCGGATGGCAGGCGCAACTCCATTCGAAAACCGTTCAGGGAACAATTTTACAAGCGGCAAAACAACTCTTTGGTGAGGTGAAAGAAATTCAAGGCGCGGGGAGAACCGATGCAGGAGTTCATGCGCTTGCCCAGGTTGCGCATCTTGTCGTTCAGGATGACATACCGCCGAAAAAAATTCTCTACGGTTTGAATGATGTTCTTCCGTTTGATATCAATATTTTGAATGTGGAAAAAGTGAATGAACGATTTCACGCAAGGCACTCGGCAATTTCGCGCAGTTACATTTATCAAATTTCAAGACGGAGAACTGCGTTTGCAAAAGAATATGTATGGTGGGTGAAAGATAAACTGGATGTGAGTGCAATGCGCGAGGTCGCTCAAATATTTTTGGGAATGCACGACTTTGGTTCATTCGCGGATAAGAAATTGGAAAAAGGAGAAACGAAATGCCTCGTCGAAAGTGTAGAACTCGCAGAAGTTGATGAACTTATTTTGTTTCGTATTCGCGCTTCGCACTTTCTCTGGAAAATGGTGCGGCGTATCGTGGGAAGTATTGTCGAAGTCGGGCGTGAGGGGCTGAAGAAAAGTCAGATAGAATATTTTTTGAATAACTATACTGAATCGCTGGCGCCATTTACTGCGCCTCCGTCAGGATTATTCCTCGAGCAAATTCTCTACTACGATGACAAATGGCACGAAGAATTGAGTCCGGCGATTCCACTTTCAAAACCGAAAATAAAATAATTTCAATTTCTATTTTACTTCTTGAAAAAAAAGAGTAAATTCATCACGAAATTTTGCCGAGTGGAGAGGGGAGACGGCTTCGGTACATTATTCACCTTTGTTTATTGGGAATTTTTATGAAACGTTATTTCCTTTTTTCTCTCATCATTGTACTGTTTGCGGTAATTCCGCTACAAGTCTTTTCCGGCACGACGGGTAAAATTCGCGGAAAAGTAATTGACCGTGAAACAAACAACCCTCTCATCGGCGTTAGTATTTTCATCGTCGGAACAAAATTAGGGGCTTCGACGAACTTCGATGGTGAATACTACATTCTCAATGTTCCCACCGGAACGTATGCCCTCCGCGCCTCTTCCATCGGCTACAACACAACTACGGTTCGTGATATACTCGTCTCAGCCGATTTAACCACCGAAACTAATTTTTCTCTTGTCTCTGAAGCCGTCGAAGTAAACGAAGTAATCATAACCGCACAACGTCCGCTGATTCAACAAGATGCAACGGCATCGCTTTCCATCATTGAGGCGCAAACATTGCAATCGCTTCCTGTTTCTTCTTTTACTCAGGCAATGGTGTTAAGTACCGGATTTGTGCAAACGAAAAATGGAGCCGATGAGGGAATTCACCTGCGGGGAGGTCGTTCGCGGGAAATTTCTTATCTCGTTGATGGTGTACGAGCAGATAATATATTATTCAGTGGGTTGGGTAGCGATGTTCCGCGAATGGGAGTTTCCTCGCTGACAGTAATGAGTGGAACATTTAATGCCGAATACGGACAGGCGCAATCGGGGGTGGTCAATGTTATTACACAAGATGGTTCCGATAAACTCTGGGCGAAGGGGAGATATTCTTCGGATAATTTTGGCGGGGGAAAAAATAACTGGGGAACTCATCTGCAGGAACTTGCTCTCAGTGGACCGATAATTCCGGAAATAACTTTTTTCGGCAGTGCAGACCGTGAACGAACGAATACGTATTTAAATAATGTTACAGGACCATCTTATACCTCACCGGGTGGGAGAAAAATTCAGCACGATTTTAATTTTCTACAGTTCGATAATAAAGACCGGGCGCAGGGAAAATTGACGTTTAAGTTTTCAAGCGATGTAAAAGTGCAAGCGGGCGTTGTTTACTACAATAGGAAGTACAGGAGTTATGACAACACGTTTAAGGAGTATCCGCAAGATAAAGGAGTTGATGTAAACAAAAGTTGGTTGTATAACGGTTCGATTACTCATACCCTTTCCGAAAATACCTTTTACGAACTTCGCCTCTCCCACTTTGATTATACTGAACAAGCGTACTTGTATGAAGAACAGTTGAACGGATTTCAAATCATCAACGGAAAAAAAGTTCGTGGCGACCACAGTAGAATATTTATTCCCGTTCTCGGTAATGTGAGTTTTGATTCTACGGCGAATTACCAATTCTATGCGCCGTATGAAACCATTCTCTTATTGAATGAAGCTAAGCGGCTGGGGTACAATAAATTATTTCTTGCAGATACGCTCGTGTTGGTTAATGCCAACAGCGATACAACAATACTGGAAAAGAATACACCGGTTACTGCTGAAATAGAAAATCTCCTTCAACAGTATGGAAGAAGTTTTTCTTCAGTACGGGTATCACTTCGTGTACATTCTTCCGATGACCAATTTCGCGATGCAAACACAACAACCACAACGATTGCAGGAAGTATCACGAGTCAATTAAATAATCAGAATAATATCAAATTCGGTTTTGAACTCAAACAACACAAGATAACGGATTACTGGATAAATGGTGTGAATACGTATTGGGACCACATTGATAACAGCATCCCATTCGAGAAACGACATTTTGATTTAGTGGACTATCAATTTAAGCCGGTTCAATTTGCTGCGTATGTACAGGATAAATTCGAGTATAAAAATATGGTGTTTAACGTTGGCATCCGTTTTGATTATCTCGAAGTGAAGGCGCCGGATGTGAATGAATTTTTACTCCTTAATCCCAACAACCCCGGCGACTCTGCCAAAATAGCGAGGCAACGAGAAACAAACGTACCGCAAAGTTCCAAATTTTCTCCTCGTCTTGGATTCGCTTTCCCCATCACCACAAAAGCGAAAATACATTTTTCGTACGGACATTTTTTTCAATATCCCGACTTCAATTTTTTGTATAGAAGATTTCGTGAGCAAAATCCCAATTATCTTTTTTTAGGCATAGGGCAATCACTCGGCGCAATTGGCAATCCGAAACTCAAACCGGAGACAACGCATGCGTATGAATTTGGCGGCGAGTATATTCTGAATGATAATATGGTAGCGGGAATCCGAATGTTTTATAAAGATACGTACGATTATATTTCAACCCAGCCGCTTTTCAATCCTGATAATCACACCCGCATCGCTAATCTTGATTATGCAAATTCACGCGGGATAGAGTTTTCCCTCGAGCGTCGGTTTGCTTCGTACTATTCATTTGCGCTCAACTACACTTATTCCCGTGCGGAAGGCAACGCAGATGAGTGGTCAACACACTCGACGGAAATCTGGAATGCTTCGGTGTACGGATTTATTCCTCCGAAAAAAACAGTAACATTGGGCTGGGACCAACCGCACACGGTAACAATGAATTTTCGCTTGGACTTTGATACGTGGGGGGGAAGCATTGTCGGAGATGTGGGAAGCGGATTGCCGTACTCGCCACGCGAACCAAGAGGAAAGCCCATTGGCGATATTAACAGCGGCAGACAGCCATGGACTTCGACATTTGATATACGCGCGTATCGTTCATTTTCGTTTGAACCTTTGAAAATGAAACTCACGCTTGATATTACAAATATATTTAACCGCCGAAACGTACTCGATGTTTGGAATACCACAGGCAAGCCCAATTACAATTCAAACCCCGCTGCTTCCGCTGAATCTATGAACGACCCTTCCTTTTACGGTCCTCCGCGTCATTTACTTTTAGGACTCGAAGTTGAATTTTAAGCAAGGAAAATTTTTATGAAACACTGTACAATTTTCGTTCTCGGAACATTATTTTTTCTCTCTTCGTCGTTGCTCTTTTCACAAAAGAGAATTCCAATGACGAAAGAAGAATATTATAATACCGTACTCGCTCCTCAACGGGGGCTTCAACCGTTCCAAAAAAGTACGCCCGAGGTCTCTTCGTATGCAGATAGAAAACGGTCGGTATTAAATATCGGAAATGTGTGGGCGCGAATTTCTAATGCGGCAACGTTAGGTTATGATAGGTGGGGATTGTGTTACGAATTCCCTGCCCGAAGTGGAATAACATACCGTTGGACTATGGCTCCTCTGATAGGAGCGATGAAACGGGACTCGACTGGGGCCCTCACGAAAAAATTCGT